>JAVQWE010000389.1:0-3301 GCA_033579175.1 Phycisphaerales bacterium
CACCTGTCGGTATCCCGGCGAGAACTTACCCGCCTCATCGCATCGTCCCTTCGACCGCACTGGGTGATCGATGCCGATGGCGACTACCATATGGGCTACCATGGTGACCCCGCAGCGTTGGCGTTTTACCGCGGGAAAGTTGCCGCACTGGAACCCCGAGGCGTTCGGGAAGTCGCGGATCTGGCAGACGATTGTCGCCATCGAGCCGACCTCTGGCCGGCGATGCGGGCAAAATGCCGCATCTCTGTCCCCCCATCGCGCATCGATGAGTTTCTGAAGCTCGCGGGCTTGACGGCGCGTCGGATTGATCCGGTTTTCGGAATCATTCTCCCCGGGCAGGCACCGGACGTTGACTCCGGTAAACTGGCCTGGGCCGCCCGGCAGGTCGGCGGCTCGGCGTGGTTTACCGACGACAGCGGGCGACTCAGCCAGATCAGCATCGATGCGGGGGCATACGCGATCCTGCAGCGTCTGAAACATGCGTTCGACCCGGACTGCAGCTTGCCACCCTTACCAGCGAACCTCGCATGAACCCATCGGCCTCCAATCCGCGCTTGAATCTCGATCCCAGGGCGTATCAACGGGGGCTGTCATGCGTGCATTGTGGCCTGTGTCTGCCGGCCTGCCCGACCTACACCCTCAACGGGAACGAGGCCGACAGCCCCCGCGGACGCATCCAACTGATGATGGGGTTGGCGGATGGGGCGATTGCGCCCACCCCCGCCGTCCGCCGGCACCTCGATCTGTGCCTCGACTGCCGCGCCTGTGAGACTGCCTGTCCCGGGGGCGTGGTGTATCACGAACTGCTGGAGGAAACCCGCGCGCGGCTCAAAGAGTTCGATAACGACCCGTGCAACCCTGCCTGCCGGCTGCCGCAGCCCCTCAGCAACCGTCTGGTGGAGTGGCTGTTCCTGAATCTGTTGACCCATCCGACGCGCCTGAAGCTTTCCCTGCTGGTGCCACGGGTGCTCCAGAAGCTTCGGCTTTACCCGTTGATTCGAAGAACCGGCGTTTTCTCGCTCCTGCCGGCAGGACTGGCAAAAATGGCGCAGATGCTTCCTGATCACGGGCCGCTGTGGCCGAGGCGACTGCCGGCGCGAACGGCTCCGGCAAGCACAAAAAAAGCCACGGTCGCGATGCTTACCGGCTGCGTCGGCAGCGTGCTGTTTGAGAAAGTCAATCGTCAGGCGGTGGAATTGCTTTCGGCCTGTGGCGCGGAGGTGATCGTTCCACCGGCGCAGGGGTGCTGCGGCGCGATGCACCACCACAACGGAGTGCACGAACCGGCCCTGGAAATGGCCCGGCGGAACATCGATGCCCTGGAATCGGCGGATTTCGTCGTGTCCACGATCGCCGGCTGTGGTTCGATGATCCGTGAATACGATGTCCTGCTGCGCGACGATGCGCACTATGCGCAGCGCGCCAGAGCGTTCGTCGCAAAGGTTCGGGATATCACGGAGATGCTTGAGCACCTGGGCTTGTGTGATCTTCCTCACACAGTGGACCTCACGGCCACCTGTCACGACGCCTGTCACCTGATCCACGCCCAGAAGGTATCCGAGCCTCCCCGGCGCCTGCTGGCGAAAGTTCCGGGGTTGAAGCTCCAAACCCTGCCAGAACACGACATGTGCTGTGGCGCCGCTGGAACCTACAACCTGACACAGCCGGAAACCGCGGCGGCGTTGGCGGACCGGAAGCTGCGCTGCATCCAGGCCACCGGGTGCAACGTCTGCATCACCGGAAACGTCGGTTGCGCGCTGCACATCCAGTCGCAGGCGGCGGCACGAGGAGTGGCGCTGCGCGTTCTGCACCCGGTGGAGGTCCTCCACGCGGCCGCGTTCGGTTCGAGCATGGCCCCTGCCTGACCCCCGTTCCACCCGGGCCACCGGCGGGATTACCGGTTGAATGCCACAGTACCACCTGCCCGCCTTCGCAGGAGCCATCCCTTGTCAGCCGCCTGGCCCAAGTCGGATCAACGCGGCACAGGCTGCCGAAATCGCCCGGGTTTCCCCCTGCCTTACTTCCGCTGGATCGCCGCCACTGCTTCTGCCAGGCGATCGAGCTTGGCATGCAATTGCATGATTTCGTGCTGCGCCTTGAGGTTCACCTGATAATCCGCGTCGGCACGGATGCGGTCTTTTTCGCCCGAACGGTTCTGGCTGATCAGAACGAAAATTGACAGAAAAATCGCCTCCAGCGACACGATCAACGTCAGCAGACCGAACGGAAACGGGTCAAAACCCTTTTCTCCCTGGATCACATTCAGCACAACCCAGATCGTGAACCATGCCACATGAAAGAGCACAAAGCCCTGGCTGGCGGAGACGGCCGCGATCACATCCGCGACCCGCTGCCAGGTTGTTGCCTTCTGTTCGATCACCTGATTGGCGTTGGTGACGCCTCGAAGCTTGTCCAGAATCTCCCGTTGACGCGAGCCGAGCACGGAGAGCACTTCGATCGCCGCATGCGGATGTTTTCGCAGAAACGCAAGAAAGTCTTCGCGACTCAGCGTGTATACGCTGGTGGGCTCGATCGTCCGCGCGGTTGCGGTTCTCGGCCCGCCGTCCAGCAGCGAAAGATCGCCGAAAAATGCTCCCTCCTGAAGCACGGCCAGGAGCTGCTCGCGGCCTTGTTCGTCGGGGTAGCTGACCTGAACGCGCCCCTTGCGAATGATGAACAGATCATCGCCCTTGTCGCCGATCCAGAAGATGGGCTGATTGGCCGCGTATTCGCGTTCTTTCAGAAGCGTTGTCAGCTCCTGCAGGTCATCAGGCTGCAACTGGGAGAACAGCGGGATTTGCGCCAGGAGTCTGGTGTACACAGTGCCTCTCCGGTCGGTGCATGGCCCGTGAGAATAGAAATCCCCGCCAGCCCTGCAACCGCAGCTGTGCTATAATCAGCAGCATCGCGGTGGCGGCGGCGGCCGCCCGGCCGACGGAAACCCCCAGGCCGGGAGGAAAGTCCGAACTGCCCGGGACACGGTGCTGGCTAACCGCCAGGCGGAGCAATCAACCGCAACGCCGGTTGACCAAGCCGACGGAAAGTGCCACAGAGAACAGACCGCCGATGACGGCCGGGATCGGGGGCTGAGTGCTGCGGATCGGGTGTGCGTTGCATACCCCCCAAGCGCTCAGTCCTCGGCACCGGTCGTACAGGCAAGGGTGAAACGGTGCGGTAAGAGCGCACCGCGCGGGCAGTGATGCCCGCGGCAGGGCAAACCCCACCGGCAGCAAGACCAAATAGGCGGCGAGGTGAGTCCCGAACCGTTACCAGCCGCGGGTAGGTTGCTTGAGGCCTGGAG
>JAVQWE010000390.1:0-3288 GCA_033579175.1 Phycisphaerales bacterium
CTGCTGTATGCGGTGCCGGATCGAGCCAATCCCCGCGATTTTGTCGGCACGCCGCTGGTGATCAGCGTGCTGGCGGATGACCGCCGCGACGCGCCCCCGGGGCCGATGGTGATCCGCGTCACGCCGCTGCGTTATGCAGTCATGGACACCGACAAAGGGCAGATGACGCTCGCGTTCTACTATGATGTGGCTCCTCACACCGTCGACACCTTCCTGCGTCTGGCCGAAGAGGGCTTCTACGACGGGCTCACGTTCCATCGCATCGTGCCGAAGCTCCCGATTCAGGGGGGCGATCCGCGGGGGGATGGTTCCGGCGGGCCGGGCTTCCAGATCGGCGCGGAATTCAATGACCGCGAGCACGACGTGGGAGTGCTTTCCATGGCCCGCGAGGGTGATCCGATTGAACGGCAGGGGGCGATGCCCCGTCCGGAGTGGGCCAACTCCGCTGGCAGCCAGTTCTTCATCTGCCTCTCGCGGGAGAGCACCCGGCAGCTCGACCGCAAATATACCGTCTTCGGCAAGGTGACCGAAGGGCTGGACGTGGTGGAATCGATCGGGGCCACGCCCGTGGGTGGTGAGACCCGTGACGTGCCGGTCGAGCGGCGCGAGATCCGGTCGGTCAAGGTGTTTCCCGTCCGCAAGGAGCACAACCCCTACGAAACGCTGCTGAAGGTGAACGATTCCGCGGAGCGGGAACCGGGGGTGGGAAAGTGATCCGACCACCCCTGTGGCTGCCCGGCCGGGGGGCGTACATGCCCCACCGGGGCCTTGACCTCAAACCCGCATCGGCCCGGGGCAATTGGCAAGCCACGGCCGATCGAGTAGAAGGGTGGTTTTCCTGCCTGCCGTCGCTGCGGGCGACGGCCGGGTCCGATGCAAGGGTCGGCTGTGAACCGGGTCAGGTCCGAGAGGAAGCAGCCCTAAGCAGAATTGGCTCTGTGCCGTCGTGCCCCCGGCCGTCTTCCGCGGTGACGGAGTTTCCATCGCTGCCCGGGGACCCTGCATGAGGGTATTCATCGTTGCCAACCTCAAAAAAGCCCACGTTCAGCAGGAGGTGAGCGATCTGCTGGAGTGGGTGAAGACCCGTCTGCAGGTGGTCGGCGTGGATACCGACGGCAAGTCGGCTCTGGAGGAAGTGCCGGCCGATGTGGTGCTGGTCTTCGGGGGGGATGGCACGCTTCTGGCGGCGGCGCGTCGCCTGCGCGGGCGCCAGACTCCGTTGCTGGGGGTGAACTTCGGTCGGTTGGGGTTCCTGGCCAGCTTCACTCCGGTGGAATTCCGTCAGCACCTGGACCTTCTGCTGACGGGCAGACTTCCGGTCAGCAGCCGGTTGATGCTGGAAGCTTCCGTGCTCGACGGGCGGTCGCAAGTGGCGATGGATGACGCCGCCGCCGTCAGCCAGCGACGCAAGTGGCATTCCACTGCGCTCAACGAAGCCGTGGTAAACGCCGGGCAGCCCTTCCGCATGATTGAACTGGTGATCGGCGCCGATGGCGACCGCTCGGCCGACGCGGGCGTGCAATATTCCGGGGATGGGGTGATCGTCGCCACGCCTTCGGGATCGACGGCCTACAACGTCGCCGCCGGCGGACCGATCCTCAGCCCCGACGTGGAGGCGATGTGCGTGACGCCGGTATGCCCTCACAGTCTGGCCTTTCGGCCCATCATTGTCAGCTCGCAGGCGATCGTGCATGTCTCGGCGCGCCGGGTGAACCCGGGAACCACGCTTTCCTGCGACGGACAGACCAGCACGCGCCTCTCGGAGGGGGACCTGGTAATCATCCGCCGCAGCCCGCACGACGTGCAACTGATCGAAAACCCCTATGCCCGCCAGTGGCGCACCCTTGCGGAGAAGCTGCATTGGGCGATCAGTCCGCAGTACCGCAAATGAAGCCTCGGATCTGCAGAGGAATCCTCCTGTCATTCGGCAAGCCCGAACTTCCGAAGCGTGGCCAGAACCCCCTGACGGTCGTTGGCCGGCGCGATCCAGTCGGCCACGTCTTTCACGACCTGAGCGGCGTTTTCCATGGCCACGCCGACAGCCGCGTATTGAAGCATTCCCACGTCGTTGGGTGCGTCGCCGATCGCCAGCACCTGATTCTGGCGGATTCCGTGGTGCGCTGCCAGCTTCCGCAGCGCGATGGCCTTGCTGGCTTTGCTGTCCATGATCTGCATGAGCCGCACCTCGGAACTTACGATGGTGACAGTGGGCGAGAACTTGCGATACAGGATCGGCTCAAGCCGCAGGAGCATCTGAGTTTCGGCGGCGAGCATGAGCTTGGTGACCGGCACCGAGCAGATTTCCGAAACCGGAAAGATGCCATCCGGTGCAAACAAACGCGCGGTTTCGTTGCACGGAACGCTGACCGGCCGGTCGGTGAACCAGCGGTCGAGCACCTCGGCGTGTACTTCCACCTCATCGAACTGATCGCGCGCCGTGTCGATGATCTGCCGCACCAGCCGCGGCGGCATGGGGCGATGAAAGACCGCCTTGCGAGCCGGCTCATCCCAGATCAACGCGCCGTTGTAGTTGATCTGCCAGTTGTTCAGCCCCAACTGCTGGTAGATCGCGCGCACGCCCCTCGGCGGGCGCGCAGACGCGATCACTACCTGCACCCCTCGCCCCGGCAACGCGCGCAGCGCCTCGGCCGTTGCAGCATCAATTCGCTTTTCGCTGTCCAGCAGGGTGCCATCAAGGTCCACGGCAACAAGGCGGATGTCGCGCGGCTCCACAGCGTTCCCTCGAGAAACTGGCAGTTTATGAGACATCGGCATCGCTGCGTGCCTTTTATGCCCCAGTCGGCGACCCTTGGCAAACCGCGGGTAATCTCTGAAAGACTTTCGGCGCGCCGGCCGGCGGTGCCGGCTCGTGTCAATCTGGCGACACGGGGCGGCGGGTTCGAGTCCGCGCCGCCGAGGCATCCGCGGGTCATGTTGCCTGCAGTCGAACGCGCCATCCACCGCCAGAAGAGGCCCCGAAACGGTGGCTGCGGGCCGGCGTCAGATCGTGACAATCCGCCGAACCGCGAAGAACACCATATGAGCCGATTCGACCGGCAGTCCCGTGATTGCCGATATCGCCTGGCAGTAGGCTTTCACCTGCGGCCGGTAGAACTCCACCCGTTTTTCGAGCGTGCGCGCGGTGATGCGATCGGTCTTGTAATCGATCACCACCAGCCCGCGTGCGGTGCGTATCATCGCGTCGATCTGCCCGCGCAGCATGATGCGGTCAAGATTGTCGAACTTCTCATGGGCATCGCCGGGGAGAAGCTCCGGGTCCGGCGGAAT
>JAVQWE010000391.1:0-3287 GCA_033579175.1 Phycisphaerales bacterium
CCGGCGACGCCCGGTGCATCCCGATAAGGCGTGCATCGAACTAAAAGGCTGCACCGAGAACAACCTGAAGAACATCTCCGTCCGCATTCCCCTCGGCGGGCTGATTTGCGTAACCGGCGTGAGCGGATCGGGCAAGTCAACGCTGATCAACCAGACGCTGCTGCCGGCATTGAAACGCCGGCTCTACGGGTCGCGCCTGCGGGCTGGCGCGCACAAGTCGGTGAGCGGGCTGCATCGAATCGACAAAGTGATCGAGATTGATCAATCTCCCATTGGACGCACACCGCGCAGCAATCCCGCCACCTACACCGGCGTCTTCGATGAAATCCGCCGGACTTTTGCTCAGACGCGGGAAGCCCGCATCCGCGGGTACGAGATGGGCCGCTTCAGCTTCAATGTCAAAGGCGGTCGTTGTGAGGCTTGTCAGGGACAGGGCACCAAATGCATCGAAATGCATTTCCTGCCGGATGTGTATGTCAACTGCGAGATCTGTCACGGCAGTCGCTATAACGCCGAGACCCTGGAAATCCACTACCGCGGCAGGAACATCGCGCAGGTGCTGGATATGACCGTCGAGGAAGCCCTGGCGTTCTTCGAGAACTTTCCACGAATCACGCAGATGCTCAAGGCCATCCACGACGTGGGGCTGGGCTATATCAAGCTGGGTCAGCCCAGCACTCAGCTTTCCGGCGGGGAGGCGCAGCGCGTCAAGCTGGCCACCGAGCTGGGCAAGACTGCCACCGGCCACACGCTGTATGTGCTGGATGAACCTACCACCGGACTGCACTTTGCCGACATCCAGAATCTGCTGCATGTGCTGGATCGTCTGGCAAACATGGGCAACACGGTGGTGGTCATCGAGCACAACCTCGATGTCGTCAAATGCGCTGACTGGATCATCGACCTCGGCCCTGAAGGCGGCGCCGACGGCGGCCGGGTGATTGCCGAAGGGCCCCCCGAGAAAATCGTCACCATCCCGGCAAGCCACACGGGGCAGTATCTGCGTCCGAAACTGCAGCCGGAACCGCAACTGGCCGAAGTCTGAACCCGAGGTTGCCCTATACCCGCTCGCCGATGCAGTCGATCCGCGGAGGCGAATGCAGATTCCGCAGGCGGCAGCGGTCGTGCCGAGCGGCAGCCCGTCGCGGTTCGGCAAGCGGGTCGGAATCCGCAGCGTCAGAGCTTCACGGTCGGGAAATCAATCTGCGGCTGAGCCACATGATTGAAATAGTTCGTGAAGATGTTCAGCGCGACGGTGGCGACGGTCTCGGCAATTTCCGCGTCAGACACGCCGGCGGCGCGAGCGGCGGCCAGATCGGCGTCGGACACGTTCCCGCGGTTGTTGTTGATCGCCAGGGCCAGCCGCAGAATCGCCGCCTCCCGGGGATTGCCGGCTTCGCCAGCCCGCGCCGCCGACACGTCGGCCTCGCTCAAGCCCGCCTTCTTGCCCAGCAGGGCATGGGCACTGACACAATACTGGCACTGGTTGGCCTGCCCGACCGCCAGAGCAATCGCCTCACGCAGCCGCGGTGACAGTGACGACTTGTTGAGTGCACCGGAGAAGTTGAGATAGGCCTCCAGCACGGCCGGCGACTGCGCCATCGCCCGCATCATGTTCGGCACCATCCCCAGCTTGGCTTTGACCGAGTCAAGAAGGGTCTTTGCAGAACCCGTCGCCGTCTCCGGAGTGACAGGTTGGATACGGTTCATCGCTCGTCTCCTTTCGCTGCAGAAAATCTGCAATTCTACCTATCGATTGATAGACAGCGTGTGTATTCCTTCTTCCGCTATCCGGGAGCAAGTTGACCCAGCAGCCAGTGTGCCGATTCGCTCAGGCGCTTTTCATCGTCGAAGGCGCGACTTGTCATCATCGCGCCTTCCAGCACCGCCATGATGGTCCGGGCGGCCGAGGCGACGCTCCCGGAGAACAACAGCTCGCGCCGTGCGCGCCCCTCGGCCAGCTCGGAAGCCAGCCACGCCTCGCAATCGTCGAAAAAGCGGCGCAGTTCCTTGCGCATCTCCTCTGGGAGAGACCCGGCTTCGGCGGCGAGAATGCCGCACAGGCACATTTTTCCCCCGTCCCGCACCATGCCACGCAGAAATGCCGCCAGCGCCCGGATTCGCCCGGTGCAAGTCGATTCCTTGCGCTCGATCTGCCCCAGAGCAGTTTCCATCTTCTGACGATACCGTTGGATCAGTGCCTTCCCCAGGTCCGATTTGGTGGGGAAGTGGTAATGAATGCTGGCGGCGCGCATGCCGACGATTGCTGCCAGGTCGCGGAAGGAAAAGCCGTTGTAGCCGCGCGTCTGACACAGTCGCTCGGCAGCATCAAGGATGCGGTCCTGAACGGGGCGCTCGGACATCGAATCCAGTCTATCTACCAACCAGTAGATAGTCAAGCGGCAGTGCGTGCCTCACTTCGGTGCTCGGAGAAAGTGCGTCACAAAAGGCACGAATCGAGAAGCTGACCGACAGAAACTGCCGGGTGACCCGCGCGGGAGTCCCCCCATGGAGTGCAGCCGGAGACCAGAGGCAGACCAGGCCCCCGGCGGTCGAAGGCGGGGGTCGGCCATATCCCGACGACTCCGGGGTGGCCTGTTTCCGGCCTGGATCATCGGGGGTCCGGTGGTCGACAGGGTCCGCTGTGCATCTGCCGGGAACTTTCCCGGCTCAGCGGAGTCGAACCCGGCAGGAGCCAGCGAAGGAGCCGGAAATGTTCAATCGGTCGTTTTGCAACCTTGTACTTGCCAGCCACATGATCGGGGCGATGCCGTGGATTCCGTCGTCGTCGGGGAATGTTCACGATCCCCGCCCCGATCCCCCGGGGCACCTGCATGGGGAGCGGCCGCGGGTGCAGATCGCGATTCTCCTGGACACGAGCAATTCGATGGACGGGCTGATTTTCCAGGCGCGCACCCAGCTCTGGACAATCGTCAACGAGTTCGCCCGATGTCGACGCGACGGCGTCCGCCCGCGGCTGGAAGTCGCGTTGTATGAATACGGCAACAACAGCCTTTCACCGGGTGAAGGCTATGTCCGACAGGTGATCGGCTTCACCGACGACCTCGATCACTTCAGCGAAAAGCTGTGGCAGCTCACGACCAACGGCGGGCACGAATTCTGTGGCGAGGTGATCTGGCAGGCGGTGCGGGGGCTGAGCTGGTCGCGGGACCCGCGGGCCTACCGGGCGATCTTCATCGCCGGCAATGAACCGTTCACACAGGGGGAGCTGGATTATCGCGAGGCGTGTGCTGCAGCGGTCGAAAGGGGCATCGTGGTGAACACGA
>JAVQWE010000392.1:0-3286 GCA_033579175.1 Phycisphaerales bacterium
CTGATCGATCGATTGGACGGGTTGGCATTTGGTCAGCCCGGAGGCGACAAATTGGCGTTGAACCAGAGGCATGTACGGGCCATTGAGGCATCCGCGGAGGCGATTCGTCGGGCGCGGCGCAGTCTGGAGCGTGGCCCGGAGCTGATTGCCTTGGAGTTGCGCGAAGCCCTCGACCACCTCGGGCAGATTCTGGGTCAGGTAACCCCTGATGATGTCCTGGGGCGGGTGTTTCGCTCGTTCTGCATCGGCAAGTAGCCGGCAGCGGGTGTCTGCTGAGCCGGAAGGACAGTCCCTCCATGCAGTTTGTTTCCGCAATTTCAGACCTGCCTGATGCCTCCGCCGCGGTTGAAGCAGTGCTGGCCGCGTCGCGGGACCTGACCGCACCGGATTTCGCGGCGGTGTTCGTGACGGCAGCCCATGCCGGAACCAGCCGGTGGATCGTTGAGCAGGTGCAACGAGGGCTTGCGCCACGGACGCTGATCGGCTGCACCGCCGAGGGGATCATCGGAACTGCCCGTGAGATTGAGCGTGCGCCGGGAATTGTGCTGCTGGCCGGGAGGATGCCGCAGGTGCAAATCCATCCGGCTTACGTTGGCATGCATGAATGGGATGAACTGCTGGCTGAACCGGCGATGTTGCAGGAGCGACTGCGGCAGCAGAATCAGCAGGGCACGATGATCGGGCTTGGCGACCCCTGGAGTTGCCCGATCGACGCCTTGATGCAGCAACTGGACGCGCTCTCCATCTCGTTGGTGGGGGGGATGGCTTCGTCTGCCCGGCGGCAGGGAGAGAACCGGCTTTTCCTGAATGACCGGGTATTTAACGAGGGGTTTGTCTGCCTGACGCTGCAGGGGGCGGTGCGCATGGATGTGATTGTCAGTCAGGGGTGCCGCCCGATCGGACAACGGTTTGTCGTCACCCGGGCTGAGCGGAATATCGTGTATCAGCTTGGCGGCAGGCCGGCGATGGAACGTTTGCGGGAAGTGATTGAGTCTCTCTCTGAGCCGGAGAAGCATCTGCTGCGTCACGGGCTGTTCATCGGTCGGGCGATGAGCGAATACCGCGATTCCTTCGGGCGGGGAGACTTCCTGATCCGGAACGTGTTGCGGCTGGAGGAGGAATCGGGCGCCTTGATCCTGGGGGATGTGGTGCGGGTCGGGCAGACGGTGCAGTTCCACCTGCGCGATGCTGCCACCGCCGCCGAGGACCTGGATTGCCTGTTGTCAGGGGTTGGCCCGCCTGCCCCGGCTGCCGTGCTGATGTTCTCCTGCAACGGGCGCGGAACGCGCATGTTCGCAGAGCCTGGGCATGACATCGGCCTGGTGCATCGACGGCTGGGAGCGGGGCTTCCGGTGGCCGGGTTCTTCGCCGCTGGCGAGTTCGGGCCCGTCGCAGGGAGGAACTTCATCCACGGTCACACGGCCAGTCTGGGGCTGATTCGGTGCGGATAGGCATCCGTGGCGGGTTTCCCCCGGCCGGGCAATCGCTACACTTCGGCCCGGATGAACCGCGCGTCAGAAGAAACCATCCACCCCCCCCGCAGGAGGCTCGTGGGCGATGACTGGGCGTACATGCTCCCGATGTTCACGTTTCTCGGATTTGTGTGGCTGGGGTCGACGTATCCCCAGTGGTATCCGCATACCTACGTAGCCCGTTGTATCTGCGCGGGAACGCTGCTGGTGCTGTTCTGGCGGCAGTACACGCCGATTTCGTGGAATGGATGGTGGCTGGGGCTGATCGTCGGCATCGTGGGCATTTTCCAGTGGGTGGGCATGCAATTGCTGTTGCAGCGGCTCTTGCCGGACTTGTTCGCACCCGACCCAGCCCGGGTTTTCGATCCGACGGCGGCGTTTTCCAGCCCGCTGGCGTATCAAGGTTTTCTCGTGATCCGGTGGATCATCGGGGCCAGTCTGATCGTTCCCGTGATGGAAGAGCTGTTCTGGCGCGACTTCGTGTGGCGCACGATCATCGCGCCCAGCAATTTCAAGCTTGCCCGCATCGGGGAGCGCGACTGGAAGGCATTTTTCGGGGTGGCTTTCGTGTTCGCTGTGGTTCATGGGAACTGGTGGCTGACCAGCATCGTCTGGGCCTTGTTGATCGGGTGGCTCTTGCTGCGCACGAAATCCATCGGCGCGTGTATCGTCGCACATTCGACCACCAACTTCCTTCTGGGAGCCTACGTTCTTTACACTCGCGACTGGTCGTTCTGGTGAATCTCCGGCACCTCCGTCGCCGGGGGAACTTGCTGTTGGCGAACATTGCGGGGTTGGCGGTGCACTGCCGGAGAGGCGATGCACACTGCAAGCGGGCGGACCCGGGCGGGTTCGCCGCGCAGTTCCCGGGGGGGCTTTCAGCGCGGAAGGGGCATTTCAGAAGCTGTCTCCCGGATGCCGGGGGGATTATCGGTCCTTCTTGAGGGCTAAAACGGTGTTGAAATTGAGACGATTTGCCGGAGGGAGCGAATATGCCGCTGGGCCGGTTCATCGTCTTCATTGCAGCGCTGGTGCTGATTCCGGCCGCCTGGGCAGAAGCCCCGGTTGCGCCACGGCCGGATCGGTCGGTCTGCCGGATTTCCACCATCGTTGAATTCCACCGCGAGGCGCCGCCGCACACCCCCCGGAACTCGGCCGGGTCTTTGAGGTCTGCCCCGTCGTCGCAGATTGCTCCCGCCGGCAGCTCCTCCGAGCCGGGTTGATCAAGCCTGCCGCAGTCCTATGATCTTTCCGGTGAGCCCATGGGTGGGACATCCTGCGCGCCGGGTCTACCTGGATAACGCGGCCACGAGTTTCCCCAAGCCCCCGGAAGTGGCCCGGGAGATGCTGCGTTGCCTGACGGAAGCAGGGGGCAATCCCGGGCGCGGGGCGTACGCGGAATCGCAGGAGGCGTCGGCGATCGTCGCCCGCTGCCGTCGGGCCGTCGCGCGTCTGGTGGGTGCTCCGGATCCCTCGTCCATCGTCTTTACGCACAACTGCACCGAGTCCCTGAACCTGGTGATTCATGGCATCCTGCACCCGGGCCAGGCCAATCATCTGATCTGCACTGTGATGGATCACAATTCGGTGCTGCGGCCGATGCACGAGCTGCGCCATCGCGGGCTTGCCGAGATTTCGGTGGTTCCGGCGGACGGCACGCAAGGTCGGATTGACCCCGAGGCTGTCGCCGGCGCGATCCGACCCCACACCCGCCTGGTTGCCATCTGCCACGCCAGCAACGTAACTGGCACGATCCAACCGACAGGTCCGATCATCCGCGCCGCTCATGCCCGAAACGTGCCCGTGCTGGTGGA
>JAVQWE010000393.1:0-3277 GCA_033579175.1 Phycisphaerales bacterium
GTATCGATTTCGGCGGGCCGGTTGGCAAAGTAAACCCTGACAAATGCCAGATCGACCAGTGCCTCGGCATAGGCCTCGGTTATCGCCGGATCATTCCGAGCGAGCACGGCTGCGGCGTCGGCCACCGGATCGGGGATGCGCTCATGCAACTCACCTGAGGGCTTGGTTGTGGGGGAATCGGTGCCCGTCAGCTCCCGATGAAGGGCGTTGACTCGTCGGACCAGCGCATCCGTGGCCTTGTTGAGGGCATCGGTGGTCGCCTGTTCGCCCCCGATGCGACGCCAGCACACGAGGTTCATCGCATGGACGTCAAAGTCATCAAGCCCCTGCTGCAGAAGGAACGAAACCCGCCCCTCGGCCGTCTTGGCTTGACCCAGGATATACGCGCTGATCGCAGATTCGAGGAAAGTTTCCGGTGCCAGCGGTCGGCCGGCACGCGGTGCCAGGTCGATGGCACGCATGTACCACTGCTGCGCAGCCTCGTGCAGGCCTGCACCGGCCAGTTCGCGGCCCAGCAGCGCAAAGTGCTCCGGGTCGGTCGGGTTCGCGCGGATCATCGCCAGCACCGCGGACACCCGCTCGGCCGCGCTGCCCGACTGGCTGACACGAAGCCAGTGCAGGTCGCACGCGTCCGGATCAAGCGGATTCAGTTCCAGAGCTTTGTCAAGCATCACCCAGGCGCGCTGGGATTCGTCCCGGTCGATATGCAGCCGCGCACACCGCACTGCAACGGCGGCGCGAAGCTCGGGCGAGATCGATCGGGTGCCTACCAGATCATACAGATATTTCAGTCGGGCCTCGGCACTCTCAAGCTGGGTCAGATACAGATCAACCAGTTGCAGGCGGGCCACCTGATCGTTGGGCTGCAAGGCAAGATAGCGGTTCAGTGATTCGATGGCAGCTTCGGTATGCTTCAGTTGCAACTGGCTCTCCAGCAGCAGTCGAAGGAATCTGGGCTCCGCGGGATTCAGACGATGCGCTGCCTGGAGGAGTGCCTCGGCCTGCCGGAAGTTGTCCTCCCCCACTTCCTTTCGTTGCAGGTTGATCTGCGCGAGCTTTGCGAGACGTTCTGCCAAGGCCGATGAGCCTGACGTATCCACCTCCTCCGCCGCGGCCCTGACGCCCAACACCAGAAGAATCGCGCAAACAGTGAACTTTCTCAGCATAAACCACCTGTTTGGAGCCGTAAAACCCGTGACCAGACCGGCAGCGACATTTCAGACAGCAACGCACGCCAGAATTCACGCCTCCGGCCGTCCCGCCGGCGCACCGGGCCACAGTTCTTTCAACATCGGCCGGCGTTGCACCAGTTCCCCAGCATCCGCCAGCAGGGCCGCGCGTCGAGCCAGCCAGCCGGCAACATCTTCCCTTCCCATCTTCTTTGCCGCCAGCGCCAGCAACGCCTGAGCAGCGGCCGCCGCTGCCGGAGGCATGACTTCCGCCAGTTGTACCTTGGACATATAGCCTTGGAACATTCCCGGCCAATCCCCAACGCGCGACTGATAATCCAGTTGCAGCAAGACAAGCCGAAGACGCTCGCCTGCCGGCAACGGTTGGACCGATAACCACGCCACCATTGCCGCAGTTGTCGAGAGATCGCCCAGCCGCAGAGATGACTCTGCCAGAATCAACCGGGCCGACCTGCCCATCACGCCGCCCGAAGCCAGTCGCTGGCTGAGCAGTTCGCGGCAGAGCAGCGCGGCATCCTGATGACGATCCTGAGCGTGCCGCAGAAGTGCAAGCTGATGAAGAGCCATGAGTTTCCCCGGGCGGAACAACGAGAACGAACGCAGGATCGACTCAATCAAGGCTTCTGCCGCTTCGTACTGGCCCGCCGCCACCAGCCTCGGCACCTCAGCCTGAGACCGCGCCGTCCGCACGCTTTGGAGCGAAAGGAACATCCATATCCCTGCGATTACAACCAGTGCCAGCGCTACCTGCGACTGCGAACCGATCAGTGGCCCGGCAATCGCTGCCGTGAGCGCACCCAACCAGAGCAGCGACTGAACCACCAGACCCAGCGTCAGCCCGCGCCGGGTGGCCAGGATGGCTGTCTGTGTTGTGAGCATCACGCGGCCTCCGGAGGCGCCGGGGCCGGTGGAAACCTCTCAAACAATCGCCTGCTTTCAGGATATCGGCGCAGAAGTTCAATGGGAGGCGCCAGGAGCGTCGCATCCTCAAACAACGCCCGTGCGGCCGGCTCGTCATCCCGCTCAAAATGCGCCACGGCCGCGAGCAGAAAAGCGTCCGCCGCCCGATGCCCGAGCTGAGGCCCGAATCGATCACGATGGCGATTGAAGATCTCGATCGCTTCGGCGTGATGCCCTGTCTTTACATCGCGATACAATTCCACCAGCGCCACGAGTGCAGATGTCGACGCCCCCGGCATCCGCCGAAGTTCGGAGATTGCCCGATCGGCATCGATCAGCCGGTCCTCGCGCAGCAAAGCCATGGCGCGGGCTGCGCGGAGCATCAGGGCCGACGGCTCATCCAGATCAACCCAGCCGAGAAGATGATCGTGAACCTCTATCGCTTCGGAGAATCGATGGTAGCGCGCAAGCACCGCCGCCAGGAACATCAGCGCCTGCACTCGCGCCGAAATACTGTGCATCGGCGACATCAGCAGCTCTTGCAACGCCGCCGCAGCCGCCGGCCAGTGCCGCAACGTAACCATTTCCTCAATCGCTGCCAGACGCTCGGCTTCAAGCCGTTGTCCGCGGATCACAGCCATCGAAAGCGCCAATACCAGAGCGACGAACGCCAATAACAGTCCGGCCAGGAAAACCCGCCACGCCACCTGCCCCTCCGCGGCGGTTCCGAAGGAGACAAGCGAGAGCAACATCCCCGTCAGCAGGCCCCCCGCCATCCACCGAAACAGGTTGGCGCGCGGACGGGGCATCGAACGCTCTATGAGAGCGGACACATCCAGAAACGCCGGTGGATCAGCCTTTGCACTCATGACGGGACCGACGCGGGGGCGGTCATAAGCGCTCGAAGATTACCCGAATGCTCTGAGTTAGGAAATGTCCGTCGAGGCGAAGCGAATGCGCCATTGCCAATCCAGCAATGAATGATCGCAAGACAAATCGGTCGGACAGTGGCCGCGTTCGCGAGAACGCGGAAATAAGTCAGGCAGGCGCGGCCGGCAGATCAGCGCCGAGGCTTCAATGGGGCCGCGTTCGTGAGAACGCGGAAATAGGTCGAGTAGGACGTAGCTGACCTGGATACTAATGCTTCAATGGGGCCGCGTTCTTGAGAACGCGGAAATTGGCCCACA
>JAVQWE010000394.1:0-3262 GCA_033579175.1 Phycisphaerales bacterium
GATCTTGCAGTTTCGGATGTCGATCGGGAACGGATACGGGTTGTGAAGCTCGATCGCAATGTAACCGGACGGATTGGGGCCCGGTGCAGGTAGATTGCCACTGCTCGGGTTCGTGCGCGGCGTTTGGGTGTCGGTATGCACGAACACTTCGGTAATGAATGGCTGCGGCTCGTAGCCATTGATTGTTACGGCGACCTCACGGTTGGGTTGGATGGCGTTACCAACGCGCGTCTCACCAGACAACTGCAGCTTGATGGTTCGGCGTGTCACCCGGAAATCTGTATCCCGCAGATCCTCGGCATTCACGGCGGCCAGGGCACTGCGCAACAAAAGGACCTGATCCGGCCGGAAGTGGCCCAACGGCCCGTTCACTGCGCCGGCGGTAAGGTTCAGCGGGGGCACAAAGTCCGAAGACGCATAACTTGAGATGGTCCCGCTCAGAACAAAACTGCGGATTGGCGAGCGGAACATCCGCATCGGGTTGTATTCGAGCGTTGCGTTTCCCGGGAGATTCGCATCTGGCGGATTCTTCGGGCGCGGCGATTGCGCGATGGCCCCTCCAACCGGCGAACCGGTGTTGTCGAAGCTGGTTGTGGTATTGGCGGGAGTGAAGTCGTTGCGATTGGTGTTGCTGCTGTTGAACCGCATTCCCCAATACGGGTTCAGGAGGACACCTTCCAGCGAGCCGGTCAGCTGAGACTGATATCGTGCGATTTCGCGCTCAAATGGGGATCCTGACCTGTCAAACTGCCCCGCCCCCGCCGACGCGGGAGGCACGACTGATGTCCAGTCTTCCGCCATCACGTTCCAATACGCGCGCCAAAGGTCTCCGAAATCGGCTGTGTTTGCCGAAACCCGGGGAATCGTACTCGTAGGATGCGACAAGGTCTGATCCGTGCCGGGGTTGCGGTATTGCCGCATGGGGCTGAACGTGCCGATGGATGCCCGCGCGCTCACATCGGTTGGTGCGATTCCCGCACCAAAACTTCCAAGGGACGTTTGCAACGCGAACGACCCGTAGCCGCCGGTCCTCAGCACATAGCTGGTCGAGACTGTGTTGTCGGTCCCGATGTCGGCCACACTGACGGGAACCGTAGCCGTTGCCGAACGCCCGGCTCGCGGACCCACCACGTTACTTACAGGGTTGCTCGTGACCACCAAGGGACGCATCGAACGGTAGAACCCCTCCGGAGTGGATGGGTTATCGAGTCTGAACCGTCCCGCGGGACCGTCGAACCAGCGGTCGAAATTAAAGTTGACATCAAACCAGCGGTCCACGATCGGGTTTGTGCCGGCGAGCGATCCGGCAGACAGATCGCGACTGGCCACCAGCGGGTAGGCGCTTTGCTTGAACATGTCGCCGAGGCGGGACGGGTCCTTGTCGCGGACGTTGTGAGCACTGAAGTACAGGGAGTCCATCGGCTGCAGCGGGCTGGCAGCGGATGGGTCCCGCAGGTTGTTGTAGCCCGCGACCGATGCGGAGAACCGCATTTCCAGAGGCGACGGTGGGTTGCTCAGATTCACCAGCACGCCGCCGCGGTAGGCCAGGGCGGCGCCGTCGGTACCAAGGCTGATCCATCGAAGCGGAGCATCGGCCAGGGTAATGCTGCCATCCGGAGCGGGAAGGTTGTTGTCCCCATAACCCGGATGCAACGGCCGACGCGCCAACTGGGTAAACAGCGCCTCCCCCTGCGATCGGAACGTAAAATCGTCCCGTTGGGAAGGATTGCCCGACAATGCCGGCGGGTCAGAAGCAGGCCGCAACCCCAGCGGGGGCGGTGGGGTCAGCGTGATGGCGTTCTCAGAGAAGCCGAATCGATACAGGTTGTGGCGAGTGATCTCCGCGAGGGGTTCGTAAGTCGGGGAAGCGATGTTGCCGGAATCGATATAATACCGTGACGGTGCGGCCAAGCCGTAAGTGAATTCCGGTTCCCCAAGAGCGTTCGGACGATTCCACGAGAACATCATCTCCCGCAGACCGACATTCGAGGGGAAAAAACCCCAACTGCCCAGCAGACCGATGCGATTTGCATTCGAAAATGGAGTCAGATCCATGTCGGCGTCGCGCGCCCACGCGGTGTTGAGGTTGATCGCCGAGTTGTGATCAACCACCCGCATGGCCATGAAATAGCTGAGCCCCGCGATTTCCCCCAGAGGCAGCCGCCGATAGAGTGAATCGGCGATGCCGTCGCCGTCGGCATCCGCAGCCAGGACCGGCCCCATGATGTAGGGCATGTGCCGATCCCGGTTGAATCCGGCTCCCCAGACGCCGATCGTGTAATTGTTGATCAGGTACATCGCCGGATAATTCGTTCCATTTCTCTCCACCGTGGTTGGAGCGTAGGAGAAATACTGCTTCGGATCGCAACGCTCCCACAAGGGCAAGGCGGGGGGTAAGGGATACACGGGAAGCCCGCCCCGCGGAGCCGTGGCGGCGTTGGAAGCGGTTCCCAGGCTGTTTCCGGTGCGGATGTAATAGTCGCAGGTCCCACCCTCACCGGGCACGAAGACGACTTCTCCCATCTTGTAGATGACCCCATCTTCATACGGCCTTACAAACTCGACAGCCCCGAAAGGCGGCGTGTGGTTCTGCACAGGCGCGCTGGGATTCTGGGGAGCGTTGGCGTCCGGAGCCTCCCATAACCACCCCGACGCGAAATCGGCGGCGCCGAAGGCGGGCCAGGAGAGCGATCGCCAGACGGGGCGGGGAACACTCTGGCCGGTGCCGGCGATCGGACGGGTCCACTGCAGATAAGGCAGACGATCGCCGAGAAATGCATCGACCAGGGGCATGTCGATCGGCCGGTAGGCCAAGGGGGTCATATGACTGCTGGGCGGGCGCACGATCGTCGCGCCGCGCCCCGTGATGAGGTCGAGGGCGCCGGGATCAAGGATGTCCGAGAGTACGTTCGCCTGCACATAATTGACCACCGACTCCATCACCAGCTCTTTCTGGGTATTGACGGTGTGAGTGACCGCGGCGGTGCGGTCGAGGCGGGTGGTGGTCAGATAGGCCGTGCCCACCAGAGCCAGCAGCACCAGCAGGGCCACAACCAGGATCAGCACCGAGCCGCGCCGCCGACGGCTCGGAGCAGCTTCAGGGCAACAGAAAGTCATCGAAGTCATGGAAAATGCCTCGCTCAGGCGCCCGAGGGGGGTGGATCTTCGCAGTGTTTCGTCCGTAACACCCGTAGCGGGCGAGACTTACATGGATTGATACGCGCTGTCCGCCGGCGCCGCGCCGGCGAAAAACGCAAACGGG
>JAVQWE010000395.1:0-3259 GCA_033579175.1 Phycisphaerales bacterium
GCGCTCCATGGTGGCGAGCATTCCGGCCTATGTGAGCGTCTTCTGGACGGTGATGGGCGTGGCGCTGTCAGCGATGACGGGGCTGGTTTTCGGCTACTGGCCGGCGGACCGCGCCGCCCGGCTCGATCCGGTGGTGTGCCTGCGGTATGAATAGGGCATGGCCATCGACGAACTGGTTCAGCTTGTCCTGAAGCCAACGCAGGAGAACTGGGCCAGGAACCATCAGCGCATCCTGGATTCCCTCTTCGGATCTGGCGGTGGCCGGTATCCGGCCGACGCAAGGAATGCGCTGAAGCTCCGCGCGCCGGAGAAAATCGAAATTCCCTACGCAGCCTATATTCACCCGGCCAATCCGGATAGCGGAGCCTACGGGGGCATGTCGCTGGTTTTCTTTCCTCCGGACGAATGGAAAGGCCCCTGTCTTGTCGGAATGGTTGTGGGAACACAGGGGTTGCATCCGGACGAACCGGTTCTCAGCCGGCCAGGACATGCACGAAAGGTGAATGCCATATGTTCATGGCTGAATCACCGGCGCCATGGATGTGCGTGGGCCAAACACGATCCGACCCGCCTGGACATCCGCGTACCCGATGAGGTAACCCGGCGGTGGCCTGATGTGAAGGGCGCCATGGAGAAGTACGGTCGAGAAACCTACGCCCTTTTCCGGCCGGCGTCAACCAACGACGGCGAGATGACGCGGGACGCGGTGCTGGCATTTCTCGATCTGCTTCTCGAGGAGCGTGGTTTTGGGCCGTTGAAGCCGGAATTGGGTGAGGCGGAGCGGATTCAGGCGGAATGGTTCGCCCACATCTTCCCGGCGGTTTCTGCGACAGAAGTGGCAGAACTTTTGCAAGAGCGCCGCTTCGTGATCCTTCAGGGGCCTCCCGGAACCGGGAAGACGAGGATGGCGAAGGAGCTGTTGCGGGGGCACAAGTATTACGCGGGGAAGGGACGCTTCATTCAGTTTCATCCGAATACGACATACGAGAACTTCATTGGTGGACTTGCTCCGTCACAGGACAACAACGGTCTGGGACTTCAGTTCGTGCCTCGCCGCGGGCATCTGATGGATGCCGTCGCCGAAGCGGGAGACGGGAAGTACCTTCTGGTCGTCGATGAAATGAACCGTGCCGATCTGGCGAAAGTGCTGGGCGAGGCGATCGTTCTGCTGGAACCGGGTGATCCGGATCGTGAGGTGGTTCTGCCTTACGATTTCAGCGCGCCGATTGGAACACGGCTTCGTTTGCCTGCCGGGCTCCATATTCTCGGAACCATGAACACGGCGGATCGCAGCATTGCGCTCGTTGACATCGCGATCCGCAGGCGGTTTGCGTTCGTCGATCTCTGGCCTGATTTCCGGGCGGCGAAGGAGAAGGGGAGTTCACTCTCGCAGGAGTATTTCCGCAAGACAGTTTCCCTCTTCGTGGAACATGCCACCGAGGAAGCCATGCCGCTGGTTCCGGGTCATGCCTATTTCCTTGCGGAGAGTGAGGATGAAGCCCGCCGGAAACTGAAATGGGAGCTTGTGCCGCTGCTGAGAGAGTATCTGGCCCAGGGTTTTGTGGCGGGTTTCGCCGAAAACGTCCGTGCCCTGATTCAGGAGATGGAAGCGCTTTGAAGCGGCTTGGCACAGGGCGGCCAAAGAAAGAGCGGCACGGCACAGCGCCTCTTCTCCCCGTCGTACCGGCAGAGGAAGTGTGCGTTGAGCTGGAAGATCACTCGCGGCACCGGGTTCCCTGCGAGAGACTGTTCCCCGCCGCGGACCGAAGAGCCGCCGTATCGGCTCACGGGCGCCTGGCAGAGCAATTCGTGGAGCAGAACCGGACGATCTTCGACACACTGGGTTTGCGCGCCACACCGGAATTCGATGGCAACCGGGTTTATCTTGCCCTGGAATCGTCCTCTCCGGTAGGAGCGGTTCCGTTGATTTCTCCCCTGACAGGCCGGATGGATTTCGGTCTTGTCGTTCAACCCCGCTTCCCCTGGAAAGGGCTTGGACCGATGCTCGGACAGATGGGCTGGCGTGTTGCTCCACGCCCGCTCCGGCTGCCGCTCCTGCGACGATCCGAACGCCGGGTTCCGCCCTGGGTGATTTCGCTGATGGTGCTTGAACGCCTCGAGCTGCTGATGCGCCACCTGGTGCGGCGCTTCGAACTGACAGAAGGCGTTCAGACGACTCCCCGCGGAATGATCCTGTGGGCGCCTTACATCGCCCATCAATTCCCGCGGGCGCTGCCGCATCATGTGCCATGCCGGTATCCGGACTTACGGGACGACCGGGCGTTGCGAGGGATGATTCGCTGGACGCTGGAGGCACAGGTGCGCAGCCTGAGTTCGCAGCTCGAGCATGGCGCCTTCGTGCATCAGATGCTGGAACGTGCCCGCGGCCTTCTCACCCATGTGAGAGACGCGGTTCCGGTCAGGCCCACGCCCCGGCTTGTGCAGGGGATGGCCCGGCTACCTCTGCGGAGCGAAGTTTTCCAGCAGGGGCTGGAAGCGATTGAGTGGACGGCCGACGAGCGGGGACTGGCGGGTCTGTGTGAGCTGGAGGGGATCCCGTGGGTCATGAAGATGGATGCATTCTTCGAAGCCTGGGTGGAGTGCGTGCTGGAGCGGGTCACCCAGTACACGGGCGGCGTGCTGCGCCGCGGCAGGACCAGGCAGACACAGGTTCCGTTGCGGTGGGAGTCCCCATCCATCGGTACGCAGCTCAGCCTGGTTCCAGACTTTGTCCTCGAGACGCCGGAGTGTACTTTGATCGCCGACGCGAAATACAAGCGCCACTTCGAAGAGTATGCCGCGAGCTCAAGGTATGAGATCGGGGAAGAGACCCGGGAAAGTCATCGTGTGGACGTTTTTCAGGTGCTGGCCTATTCTGCTGTGTTCTCCTCGGTGAGGAATGTGGCGCTACTGACTTATCCCTGCCGGATGGAGACCTGGCAGTCCCTGCGCAGGAGGGGGATCCTGATCCAGAAGGCGACGATCGCTGCGCCCGGACGGAGCTGTGAACTCTGGCTGACAGCGTTGCCGATGGAGGCACATGCGGAGGAAGCGGCGGAGCCGCTCATCGAAGCCATCCGGGAGTTGCGGCTCGCGGCCGCGTAGGATGGAAAAAGATGCCCCGCAATCGCGTCGAATGGAAGATCGGAAACGAAGTGTGGCGTTTGGGGGAGCGGACATTGGTCTGCGGCGTCGTCGAGGCCTGGGCTCCGCCGGAGCGCGGAACGCGCACCTATGAAGAGCCGGACCGGGCGTTCGT
>JAVQWE010000396.1:0-3243 GCA_033579175.1 Phycisphaerales bacterium
ATCCCTTACAAGTGGCCGTGCACGTCTTCTCACTTCGGGCTGATGGACCTGTGCGGCTTTCCGAAGGACCTGTACTGGTACTTCCGGGCATGGTGGGGCAGCGCGCCCGTGCTTCATCTTTTCCCACATTGGAACTGGGCTGGCAGGGAAGGTCAGCCTCTCGAAGTCGTCGCCTACACCAATCATCAGGAGGTGGAATTGCAGGTGAATGGTCGATCTCTCGGACGGCAGCCGGTTGAACGAAATGGCCAGGTTGCCTGGACGGTGGAATATGAACCAGGTCGGCTGGAGGCGATCGGATACCGGTCGGGTCGAGCGGCAGGGCGAACGATCGTCGAGACGACCGGTCCGTTGCAGCGGCTGGCGCTTTCCCGGGAGCCACTCTCCTTTGCCGGAAGCGCAAGCCAGTATGCGATTGCGACCGTTCGCGGTTGTGACCTTCGGGGACGTACGGTTCCCACGGCGGCAGAAACGGTCTACTTCAGGGTATCGGGTCCCGCTGAGATAGTGGGCGTGGGAAACGGCGATCCGGCCAGCCACGAACCGGAGAAGGCTTCATATCGCCGGCTGTTCCATGGCCTCGCTCAGGTGATTCTTCGGCGGCGCGGGAGCGGCCGCGTAACGCTTGAAGCCCGCGCCGAGGGTCTTCCGGCGGCTTCGGTCAGGATTTGAAGCACGGGGGCCGGCTCGTGGGGCTTCGTGGCTGCACGAAAGAAAAGGCGACCCCGGATGATGCATCCGGGGTCGCTGTGGTGTGCATTTTCTCGCGCCTCCTCCGCGCGAGCGTTTCCGGTCATCAACGTTTGTCGATCGGCACAACCTTCAGCCCCTGAGGGCCGGTGTATTCGTCGGTCGGCCGGATAATCCGATTGTTACGGTGCTGCTCCATGATGTGGGCGGTCCAGCCAGTGATACGTGCGACAGCAAAGATCGGTGTAAACAGATCCAAGGGAATGCCCATTGTGTAATAAGCGCTGGCGGAGAAGAAATCGACGTTGGGATGGATGTTCTTCACCTGCTGAACGACCGGAATAAGCCGCTCGCTCATCTCATACCACTTGGTGTTGCCGGCATCTTCGCCGAGCTGTCTGCTCATTTTCCGAAGGAACGTGGCGCGCGGGTCGAAGGTGCGGTAAACACGATGGCCAAATCCCGGAACCTTTCCCCCGGACGCCAGGATTTCCCGCACTTTCCGCTCGGCCGTATCCGCATCTCCGCAGGCCAGCAGCAGTTCCATCACATCCTGATTGGCGCCGCCGTGCAGAGGGCCTTTCAAGGCGGCAATAGCACCGGCAACCGCCGCGTGCATGTCCGAAAGCGTGGCCGCGATGACTCTGGCAGCGAACGTGCTGGCATTCATGCCGTGTTCGGCGTGCAGAACCAGCGCTGCATCCATCACACGGACCAGCGTCTCATGCGGCTTCTTCCCGAAGAGCATGTAAAGGAAGTTTCCGGCAATCGAAAGATTCTTATCCGGCTTGATGCGAGGCTGGCCCGTGCGGTGCCGGTGGAAGTCGCAGACAATTGAGGGGAATTGCGCCGTCAGGCGAATTGCCTTCCGGCGGTTGGCGGCCGGGTCATTCTTGGACAGATCTGGATCACCCGGTCCCAAGGCGCTGACGGCGGTGCGAAGAACGTCCATCGGCAGGGCGTCCTTCGGCATGGCAGTGATGATTTCCTGCACATGGCGCGGCAACTCGGTGTTCCTGGCCAGTTCCTCATGCAGTGCGGCCAGCTCCGCGCGGTTGGGAAGCCGGCCTTCCCACAGGAGGAATGCAACCTCCTCGAACGTCGCGTTCTCAACCAGATCGCCGATTTCGTAGCCGCGATAAACGAGTCGCCCGGCCTGACCGTCAATAAAGCAGATTTCACTGCTGGTGGCAACGACGCCCTGCAGACCTGCCGCGGGAGCTTTCACTGGAGGAGCCACTGCACTGGACATAAACCCGCATCAAATCTCGATTTGCGAACAGTTGCCCTCGAGGACCCCGCTGGCGGCGCTTCGCAAATCGAAAGGGGTGGTTCGGCCGCCGCCCGCGTTCAGGGTTGACGCCTCAAGGGAATGTAGCCAAGCCAACAAGCCGAGTCAATTCAACAACGGGGGCTCTGCCAAAGAATCAAAACAGGGGAACAATTGCGGTGCGAGAGGCCTGTCCGCTGCCTCCGCGACTCGTCACGCCATGGGAAACCGGGCCATTCCTCCATCGGGGCATGCCGAGCCCCGGAACAACCGGCCCCGGCCGTCATTTGGCCCTGCGACTGCGGAACCGCGCCGGCGTCTCGCCGGTCATGGCACGGAAGACGCGGGTCATATACTGCACACTGGCGAAACCGCTTTCGCGAGCGATCTGCTTGATCGTGTCGGTGGAGCTGATCAGCCGCTGCTTCACCATGGCAAGACGCACCCGCTGGATTTCCTGGTGGATGGTGCGTCCGATGAACTGTTTCATCCGCTGTTGCAGGCTGGCCCGGCTCATGCCCATGTGCATCAACACGTCGCCGACCTGAAGGCCTCTGCAGGCGTTTTCCCGGATAAACGCGACCGCCCGGCGAACCTCGTCATCCTCGCAGGCCAGCACATCGGTGGATCGCCGGGTCACCACTCCCCGGGGGGCCACCCGGATGGTCTTCTCGGTGACGGTCTGGCCCGACATCAGCCGATCCAGCAGCGCCGCCGCCTCATAGCCGATTCCCTCAGCATTGACGTCAACGCTGGTCATCGGGGGTATGGACAGCTCACAGAGTGGTTCATCGTTGTCGCAGCCGATTACCGCAACCGTGTCGGGCACGGCCAGCCCGGCCCGCCGGCAGGCATCGAGCACCTGTAGTCCACGTTCGTCGTTGGCGGCCATCACGCCCACCGGCTTGGGGAGCGAAGCCAGCCATCTGGCCAGACGATCCTGTTCTTCTTCCCAGCTTTGCACCCCCGACTTCTGGCAGTTGAAGCAGTCACAGCTCTTCCCTTTGCGCGTGACGATTCGGAAGAACTCGTCGCCGCGCTGGTCCAGCGCCGGGTTTACTCCCCGCGGTCGTCCGACGAATCCGAAATGGTGCAACCCGCGTTCCAGCAGGTGCTGCGCCGCCAGTTCGGCAATCTTCTGGTTGTCGTTGAGAACCTGGGGAAAATCTGCCTTGATGGAAACCGCCCGCAGATTGACAACCGGCACATCGAGCGAGCGGATCAGCTCAAGCATCTCCCTTGTTTCAATTCGCGCGAGAATCCCATCGCCGTTCCAGTTTCGC
>JAVQWE010000397.1:0-3235 GCA_033579175.1 Phycisphaerales bacterium
GATGGAGGAACGATGATCGACACCCTGGAATCCCGTCACTTGCTGGCGTTCACCGCCAACCTCCTCAGTGGCACTCTTCAGGTGGCGGCAACGAGTCAGAACGTCAGCATCTCGATCAGCAGCAGCGGCAGCAATTTCCGCGTGACCGACGCAAGCGATGGCTCCAGTCAGGACTTCCTGCGGCTTCTGGTGTTACGGTTCGTGCTGGTCGGCAGCAATGGGAACGACCGCCTGAGCATCGGCACGGATATCACGCTGCCGGCAACGCTGCAGGGTGGAGCTGGAAACGATGCCCTCAGTGGTGGTGGAGGCAATGACGTGCTGATCGGCGAGGCTGGAGCCGACGAACTGGCCGGCAACGGGGGCAGCGACACCGCCAGCTATGCCACACGCACCGAGCCGCTGGTGCTCTCTGCCGACGGGTCGGCGGATGACGGAGCCGCGAATGAGAAAGACAACATCGCCACGGATATCGAGCAGCTCGCCGGAGGCAGCGGCAACGACAGCATCACTGGTTCTGACGGCAACAATGTGCTGCTGGGCAACGGCGGCAAGGACACCCTGCGCGGCAGCGGTGGAAATGACACGCTGTCCGGTGGCAACGGCAATGATCTGCTGGATGGGCAAAGCGGTTCGGATTTTCTGGTCGGCTCGGCCGGCGCGATCGACACCGTGGATTATTCCGCGCGCCTGCTTGGCGTGTCAGTGACAATTGACGATCTGCCCAACGATGGCACGCTCGGAGAACTGGACAACATCGCCGCCACCTGTGAAGGCTTCGTCGGTGGACTGGGGAGTGACTCGATCGTCGGCAGCGGCAAGCCCAACCGCATCGACGGCGGCAGTGGCAGCGATACGCTTCGCGGCGGCGGGGGAAATGACACGATCCTCGGCGGGTCCGGGATTGACTCGATTCTGGGAGAAGGCGGGAATGATTCGCTCTTCAGCCGCGACTTGGAGCTGGATTCGGTCAGCGGAGGCAGCGGCACCGACACCGCCGAGACCGACGTTGTTGACATCGTCTCGGGGGTCCCATGATCCGGCCGGCATCGTACTGCAACCCGACGCGGTCGGGTTCGCAGAGACACACGTTCGCGGCACCCGATCCAGCACAGCGCGACTGAACCCGATCGAAAGTAACCATGCCTGAGCGACAGAGCATTCTCGTCCTTTGCACCGGCAATTCCTGCCGCAGTCAGATGGCTGAGGGGTTCCTGCGCAGATTTCTCGGCGGAGAATTCGACGTTTTTTCGGCAGGCACCGCGCCGAAGGACGAGGTTCATCCACTGGCGGTGCGGGTGATGGGGGAGATCGGCATCGACATTTCAGCGCAGCGCCCGAAGGATGTGGCGGGGTTCGTTGGCAGGCTGCCCCGGACGCATCTGCTGATCGTGTGTGACCGGGCGAATGATTCCTGCCCGCGGGCGTGGCCGGGAAGTCTCAGCCGCACGTACATGCCGTTTGATGATCCGGCTCATGCCGTCGGCACTGAGCTTGACGTGTTGAACACGTTCCGACGCGTGCGCGATCAGATCGGTGAGGCGCTGCGCGATTGGCGGCCTGAACCGTCGTCCGGGCCCTCACCCTGAAACGCCCCCGCCGCGCTCGCCGTCAATGGTCGATGCGTACGTGCCTCGATGAGCCAGGACATGCACACCACCCTTGCAACGATCCAAGGCAGTACCACCCGCAAGGCACGTCATCTGCCGGCTCGAAGGAAGGAAGCGCCGTCCCCCCAACCACCAGCGCCGACGCAGGGGCGCGCGATCGCCCACGTCGTCACGCCGCCCGACCCGTCGATCCCCGCCTCAACAACCTCCAGCGCTTCAGATGCCCAGCACCCGCGCCATCGTTTCCCCGATGGTCGCGGGAGAATCGGCCACGGTGATGCCGGCGGACTTGAGTGCAGCGATTTTGGCGTCGGCGGTGTCGTCCCCGCCGGAAATGATCGCGCCGGCGTGTCCCATGCGTTTGCCGGGGGGCGCGGTCTTTCCGGCGATGAAGGCAACGACGGGCTTGGTCACGTTCGACTTGATGTACGCTGCCGCGTTGGTTTCGTCACTGCCCCCGATTTCGCCGATGAGGATGATGCCGTCGGTTTCGGGGTCGTTCTGGAACATCTCGAGCAGTTCGATGAAGTTCAGCCCCTTGATCGGGTCTCCGCCGATGCCCACGCAGGTGGTCTGCCCGATGTTCCGCGTGGAACATTGCCACACCGCTTCGTAGGTCAGCGTGCCACTGCGCGAGATGATGCCGACTTTCTTCCTGGATTTCGCCTGCCCCGCCGGCAAGTGAATGTAGCCGGGCATGATGCCGATCTTGCACTCCCCCGGCGTGATGATCCCGGGGCAGTTTGGGCCGATCAGGACAGGACTGCCGACGGCGGATTGAGGACCGCCGGCGCTCTTCATCGGTGCGTCGCTTCGTCGCTTCGTCGCGTCCCCAAGAACCGCCTTCACCTTCACCATGTCCAGCACGGGGATGCCTTCGGTGATGGCGACGATCACGCGGATGCCGGCGTCGGCGGCTTCCAGGATGGCGTCGGCGGCGAAGGGCGGGGGGACGAAGATCATGCTGGCATCCGCGCCGGTGGCCTGCACCGCCTGCCGAACCGTGTCAAAAATCGGCAGCCCGTTGGCGTCTTTTGTCCCGCCCTTGCCCGGCGTCACCCCGCCGACCATCTTCGTGCCATAATCCAGGCACTGTTTCGTGTGAAACGCTCCCGCCGAGCCGGTGATGCCCTGACAGATGACCCGCGTGTTCTTGTTGATCAGAATGCTCATGCGCCGCGCGGCCTTTCCTTACGCGAGAACGGCAAAGGGTAATCGTCACGTTTCGGAGACTCAAGAAACAACCTCCGCGGAAAACCTCGCGAGTGCAGCGGCTCCAGCGAGAAAGCATCCCCTGTCCTCCCACGAGCACCGTGCCGGCAGGCTCTAACCACCGCCGGGGTGCAGGATTGGAGGATTGTCGTTTGATCAGAAGTGCATCGGAACTCGCAAGCCCCGCCCGGAGTTTGGCGGCCGGGCGCTCGGCCGGCGCGGGGGTGCCATCGCGATGGAGAATCGACTGGTTTTTCCGCCGCTTGGCTGTCCTTGCCGACAGGACCGCCAGAGCTGCCCTGACGTTCCCGCGACAGCCCGATCACCCCGATCGCGCCCGGCGCCCGCGGGCCCATCCTGGCGATTTCTCCCGCCGCGAGGCAGAGTTGCCGCTGTCCGTTCGAAAATGTGCG
>JAVQWE010000398.1:0-3217 GCA_033579175.1 Phycisphaerales bacterium
GAAGCCGTTCGCAGTGGCAAGCTCAAGAAGGGAGATATCGTACTGATGGTGGCGTTCGGGGCCGGGCTGACCTGGGCGAACGCCGTCATCCGGATGTAGTCGGCGGCTGGCGCTGTGCGAGCGCCGGAAGCGCGGGGAAGCAGGTTTTCCCGGAGGTTGCCGCCGAAGGTTGGCATAGGAGAGGCACTTCTGCAAGGAGATGGCAAAAGCGACCTACATTCTCTGCCCCGGTCAGGGGGCGCAGCACCCGGGCATGGGAAAGGACTTCTATGAGAAGTTTCCGGCGGCGCGCGCGGTGTTTGATCGCGCCGATGCGATTCTGCAGCGGAAACTCTCGGAGCTTTGCTTCCACGGTCCGGAAGAACGATTGAACCAGACCGACATCAGCCAACCAGCGATCTACGTCACCAGCGTTGCCTGCTTTGCTGCAGCCACCGAAGCGGGGTTGATTTCTCCCGGGCAGGTGACGGCGTATGCGGGGCTGAGCCTGGGGGAGTACACGGCGCTGCATCTGGCCGGTGCGCTGGATTTTGAGCAGGGCTTGAGACTGGTCGCTGCGCGGGGACGATTCATGCAGGAGGCGGCCGAGGCGTCTCCGGGAGGGATGGTGGCCGTGCTCGGCGCCGATTCCCAGGCAGTCGAGACCCTTTGCGCCAAAGCCTCCGGTGGAGAGGTGCTGGTGCCGGCCAACTTCAATGCTCCGGGTCAGATCGTCGTCAGTGGAACGCGCGGAGCCTGTGAGCGTTTCGGAGAGGCGGCGCAGTCGGCAGGATTCAAGGCGGTTCCACTGGCGGTAGCCGGGGCGTTCCACAGCCCGCTGATGGCGAGCGCGGCCGAACGGATGCGCCAACTGCTTGCCGCAGCGACCCTTGCGATGCCACGCACCACGGTTTACTCCAACGTCACGGCTCGCCCGCACGTCGATCCGCCCGGCATCGCTGCGGCGCTGGTGGATCAGATCGTCAAGCCGGTTCTCTGGGAACAGACCATGCAGGTGCTAGCGGCCGACCCGGAGGCACGTTGGGTGGAACTGGCCCCGGGCAGGGTGTTGACCGGACTGCTGAAAAAGGTAAACCGGCGCGTTGCCGTGGAGACCTACGCGACGGCCGATGCACTGAAAGGAACCGGATGACCCAGAAGCGGGTGGCGATCGTTACGGGCGGATCACGCGGGATCGGGGAAGCCATCGTGCGCCGATTGGCTGAGGATGGCCTGCACGTGGTCGCGTGCGCCCGTTCTGCCGACAGACTGGAGAAGGTCGTCGAATCCGTCAGAGCCGCCGGCGGCAGCGCCGAGTCGGCGGTGTTCGATGTCGTCGATTTCGCGGCGCTGGAGGAAAACATCAACCGTGTGGCCGAAACGCATGGAAGGCTGGATGTGCTGGTGAACAACGCCGGCATCACGCGCGACATGCTGTTTCTTCGAATGAGTGATGAGGAATTTGATCAGGTCATCAACACCAACCTCAAGAGTGTGTTCGTCGCCTGCCGCGCCGCCTCGAGGTATATCATGCGCTCCAAGAGCGGGCGGATCATCAACATCGGTTCGGTTTCCGGCGTGGTGGGCAACGCGGGCCAGGCCAATTACGCCGCGAGCAAGGCAGGGGTGATCGGACTGAGCAAGACCATCGGCAAAGAGCTGGCGGGCAAAGGGGTGACCTGTAACGTGATCGCGCCGGGCTTCATCGTGACCGAGATGACAGACGTGCTGAATGACAAGATCAAGGAATACGCCAGAAGTCTGATTCCCATGAAGCGTTTCGGGCAGCCGGAGGAAATCGCCAGCGTTGTGAGCTTCTTCGCCAGCGAGCAGGCCAGCTATGTCACCGGGCAGGTCGTGCTTGTGGATGGGGGAATGGCGATGTGAAGCCGGGTCGTTTTCGCGGGTTTCCGGGAATTTCAGCGGCCGGCGAGGTCGCCCCGGGAACGCGCTGCGGGTCAGTGGCAATGCAGGGTTGTGGTCGATATAGTCACGGCACTCCGACGACTCCGGCGGGTCCGGGTCGGCAATCATGATATTGGGCAGGAAAGGCTATGGACGAAATCGAAACGAAGGTGATCGAGATCGTGAGCGAGCAGATGGGCGTGGATAAGAGCGAGATCACTCGCGACACCCACTTCATCAACGACCTCAATGCCGATTCGCTGGACACTGTCGAGCTGGTCATGGAGTTCGAAGACGAGTTTGAGCTGTCCATTCCTGACGAAGAGGCCGAGAAGATCCAGACCGTCGGACAGGCCATCGATTACATCAAGGAACATCGCAAGTAAACGCGGTGCCGAGGAGCGCCGGGGTCGGGCATCAGGCCCCGTTCGCCCGGCCGTTTTCCGTACTCTGGAGCCATGAAGCGTCGCGTCGCCATCACCGGAATGGGCGTCATCACCTCGCTTGGCGAAACGGTCGACGAGCTGTGGGAGGCCCTCTGCGCCGGTCGCAGCGGGATCGGACCGATCACGCGCTTCGATGTCTCAGGGTATCCCGTCCGATTTGCCGGAGAATGCACGAACTTCGATGTAACCCGTTTTGGAATCGACGCTCGCGAAGCCAAACGTCTGGACCGGTTTGCCGCCTTCGGACTGGCCGCTTCCATCTCGGCGGTGCGCGATTCGGGCATCGACTTCGAGCGGGTCGATCGCAACCGCTGCGGGGTGATCATCGGCAGTGGCATCGGGGGCATTGAGACGATCCAGGAACAATACGACACGCTTAACGGCCGCGGGGTCAGTCGTGTCAGCCCCTTTACCGTGCCGCGGCTGATGGGAAATGCGGCCAGCGGCAATGTTTCCATTCTGTACCGGTTGCACGGTCCCAGCACGTCGGTTGCCACCGCCTGTGCGACGGGCGCCAACGCCATTGGTGACGCCGGAAGACTCATCCAGCACGACCTGGCCGACGTGATGATCGCCGGCGGCACCGAAGCCGCGGTATGCAAGATCGGACTGGCCAGCTTCTGCGCGGCGCGAGCACTGTCCACCCGCAATGATGCTCCGCAGAAAGCCAGCCGCCCGTGGGATAAGGATCGTGACGGGTTTGTCATGGGCGAGGGCGCCGGAGTGGTGGTGCTGGAGGAATTCGAACACGCACGGCGGCGCGGGGCGCGCATCTATGCGGAACTGGTCGGTTATGGCATGTCATCGGATGGATTTCATCTGACGGCTCCCCCGGAGGATGGAGCAGGCGCCGCGCTGGCGATGAAGCTGGCGCTGCGTGATGCCGG
>JAVQWE010000399.1:0-3212 GCA_033579175.1 Phycisphaerales bacterium
TCATGGAAAGCTATCTCCAAGGCCGGCGGAAAAAGGCGTATCTGGCCTGACCAACCCCTCGGGAAGCGCTTTTCCGGGGGGTGAGTCTTTTGACATCATTCGTGCTCCCATTACACTTCGCCCGCAAGTTATTGGGCTGCGGGAAAGGTACCTTCAGGGAACGGAAAACGCGTGAAATCAACGGATTCGGGCGGGCAAACATGGATGTTGTGGCTGGTGGCGGCGGCGGTCACGCTGGGGCTGGCCGCGTTGCCATGCCCGGCACAGCCCGCACCGCAGCAGCCGGGGGCTGCTCCGCCGGCGGCATCCCCCCTGGCCGGGCGAATCGTGGAGGACATCCGCATCGTCGGAAACACCCAGGTTTCCACGGCGGTCATCATGAATGCCGTCCGCACCCGGGTTGGTGCGCCGCTGGATCCGTCCACGGTGGAAGAGGATTACCAGCGGATTTTCGGCCTGCGGAAGTTCTCGGAAGTCGAAGCCAAAGTGGAACCGACCGAAACGGGGGTGATCGTTGTTTTCTCGGTGCGGGAACAGAACCAGATCAACAGCATTGTCTACCGGGGCAACTTCCGGCTGGATGATCAGACCCTCTCAAGTGTCGTTGATCTGCGCGTCGGCGAAGCCGTCGATCCCTTCCGGCTGGCGCTGGCCAAAAGCGCAATAGAAAACCTTTATCGCAGCCGTAACTTCCCCTTTGCCCACGTCGAGATTGATCAGGAACGCCTGGCCAGAACCGGCGACCTGGTTTTCAAGATCGTCGAAGGCCCGAACGTCCGTGTGCGGAAAGTCGATTTCATCGGCAACAATTCCTTCACGGCCGACCGCCTGAAAAGCCAGATCCGCACCCGGCACTGGATCTGGATTCTCCGCCCCGGCACATTCGATCCCGAGCAGGTTGAGGATGACGTTGCCGCGCTGCGGCGCTATTACGAAAGCAAGGGCTTTTTTGATGTGCGCGTAGGGCGGAAGATCATTGCCTCCCCGGATAACTCCGAGATTCAGGTCACGTTCCTCATCGAGGAAGGCCGCCGTTATGTGGTCGAACGGGTCACCTTCAAGGGCAACAGCGCGGTCAGTGATACCGAGCTGCGCAGCCGCATGAAGCTGCTGGAAGGCCAGACCTACGACGAAGAGATTCTCCGCCGGGATGTCCGCGAGATTGTCCGCGCCTACAGCCCCTTCGGGTTCATTTATCAGCCGCAATCCACAGACCCGAATTTCCTGCAGATCGGCACTGCCAACGAGCCGGCCAAGAAGATCTTCCGTCGTGATGCAGGCACGGTCGAGCTGGTCTATGACATCCGTGAGGGCAAGCCGTTCAAACTCGGGCGGATCATCATCAAGGGCAACTCGCGCACGCAGGACAAGGTGATCCTGCGTGAAATGAAGATGTCGCCGGGGGAGCTGTACAATTCCGGAGCGGTACAGGATGCAACCGAGCGGCTTCGGGGCACGCCGTTTTTCTCCAGCGTAACCATGACACCCATCGGCGAAGACGAATTCACCCGCGACCTGCTGGTGGAGGTGGCGGAGCAGCGTACCGCCAGCTTCAATATCGGCGCCGGTGTCAACTCCAACGGTGGCTTCGGGGCGAATATCACCTATGAGCAGCGGAACTTCGATATCCGCAACTGGCCCTCTTCGCCGCGGGACATTTTCAACGGCAACGCGTTCATCGGCGCCGGCCAGAGCTTCCGGATCTCTCTGGAGCCGGGCAGCGAAATCAGCAACGCCAGCATCCGGTTCCGCGAGCCGTACATCTTCGATCAGCCCTTCGGCTTCACCGTGGAGGGTTACGCCCGCGACCGCATCCGGGAGGATTATCGCGACCGGCGGCTCGGCGGCCGGATCGCCCTGGATCACCGCTTTAACGATTTCTGGACGGGAGCGGTCTCGCTTCGCGCCGAGAACGTCAGAATCTTCGACATCGAGGACAAGCCGATCCGCGCCGATGAAATCCTGGAGGAAGACGGAACGCATTTTCTCTCTTCCGTGGGCTTCCGCGTGACGCGCGACACGACGAACCGCGGATTTTTGCCCTATCGGGGCACCACGACCGGCGTGGGTGTTGAGTTCTTCGGACTTCTGGGGGGGGATTACACCTTCCAGCGCTTTGTGGCCAACTGGGACGCCTATTTCACCCTCCGCGAGGATATCCTCGACCGCCGCGTGATCCTGGAGTTACACGCCGACGCGGGATACATCACCGGAGATGCCCCCTTCTTCGAGCGATTTTACGGCGGGGGAATCGGGTCGATCCGCGGATTCCAGTTCCGGGGGGTCAGTCCCCGTTCCGGTCCGGCCGACGACCGCGTTGGGGGGGATTTCCTGCTGACCGGCACGGCTCAGATCAGCTTCCCGCTGGTGGGGGAGCAACTCCGCGGGGTCGTGTTCACGGATGTCGGCACGGTGGAGGAGGATTTCCGTCTCGGCACCATCCGAGCCAGCGTCGGCGCGGGCATCCGGCTTACCCTCGCTTTCCTCGGCCAGACTCCCGTTGCCATCGATCTGGCCTATCCCTTGAGCAAAGACGACGAAGACGATACACAAATCATCAGTTTCTCACTGGGAATCGAACGGTAGCCCCCCGTGCTGCAACCTGCAGCATCGGCCGGGGTGTATGTGCCTGAACACGCAATTTACGAAAGGAAGCACCCCTATGCGAAAGCTGTCTTCTCTTCTGGCTGCAGCGTTGCTGGCAGCCCTGACCGTCCCGGCGGCGGCGCAGACCACCCCGCGGATCGCCATCGCCAACACCGCCCGTATCCTGAACGATCTGCAGGAAACCAAGGATCTGAACCAGAAAATCGCCAATGACCTGAAGGCCCTGGAGGCCGAGCGCGCCGCCAAGCAGCAGAAGGTCAATGATCTCCAGGCGCAGCGCGATCAGCTCAAAACCGACGCCCCCATGTGGGCCGACAAGAACAAGGAATGGCTGCAGGCCCGCATCGACTTTGAAATCTGGGCGCAAATGCAGCAGTTGAACCTGCAGAATCAGCAGAAAATCCAGATGCGCGCCTTGTTCAACAAGATCACACAGGCCGTAGCCGAGGTGGCCGTGCAGAAGAACATCGACGTGGTGTTCGCCGAACAGCGCGTCGAGATTCCCGACAACCTCGACCAGATCAATCCCGAACAGCTCAAGGCGATCATCGGGCAGCGGAATATCCTCTTTGCCAATTCCACCACGGTGGACATCACCGATGAAG
>JAVQWE010000400.1:0-3199 GCA_033579175.1 Phycisphaerales bacterium
ATGAATTCATGCCAGCCGCAGAATTATGGGGCTGCCCCCCCTGCCGGCAAGGTGCCTTCGGTGGCAGACTGCGTCCTGCCCGACCGCGTCACCATCCAAGAAATGGCCCCACCCAGCGCAAACGACAGTGCCCCGATTCCGAAGACGTATCGGTGTGCATGGTGCAGGTCGGCCACCATGATCAGCAGCACAGCCAGCAGGCCGATCAGCCGGGCGATCGGCTTCCGACCGCGCAGATACCGGTTGATCACATGCGGATACCGGATGTTCGCCACCATCAGCAGCCCCGTCGCCACCAGCACCACCGGAATCAGCGCCACCCCGAAGCAGGCTCCGGCCCAGGCCAACCACCACCCGTGGGTCTCAGCCAGCAGTTTCAGGTCCTGCTGCATCAGGATGACCCCCACCACCGCCCCGGCAGCCCCCGGTGAGGGCAACCCCAGAAAGCTCATATGTGCCTGTTCCCCGTGTTCGTTGCTGACGTTGAATCGGGCCAGACGCACCAGCGCGCAGGCAAAATACAAAGCGCCGGCGGCCCAGATGAGCCTCGAGAGCATGTAGACGGTGGTTGGACCGTCTGCCTTGAATACCTGCAATGCCAGGAAAGCCGGCGCGGCGCCGAAACTGACCGCATCTGCCAGTGAATCCAACTGTCCCCCGAAATCGGTGGTGTGCCGGGCGAAACGTGCCAGCCGACCATCCAGTGCGTCAAAGACCATGGACAGGATGATCAGATAGCAGGCGGCAACGAAGCTGTGGCGCGCGAAGAACTGGGCCCAGGGGTCGTTGCCGGCATCGTTCATCGCAAAAGCCGCCACGTAAATCGCCGCGAAGCCGCAGACCGCATTGCCCAGCGTCGCCAGACTGGGAAGAAACTGCACGGAGCGGATGTACGCGCGCCGACCCAGCCTGCGGCGCCTCAGGCGACGATGGGCGGTGGAATCGTACAGCAGCGTTTCGGTTGAATCGTCCATCGAATCACACCACCCTGTGTGAAGCCGGCGAGCGAGCGGTGATCCAGCTGACTCAACGGGCCGCCTGTGGCTGCCGCGGCACACCCGGTACGGGCCGGTCCATGGGAACCACCGTGCAGATCACGTCGGAGGCTCCGCGCACCTTCTGCCCGACCCGCACACTGGCCACCGGGTTCCTCCACATCGGCACGGAAAGCTCGGTCCGGCTGCCGAACTTGATCAGACCGATCCGCTGCCCTCGCGAGACGTCCTGAGCAAGCCGAAGGTCACACACGATCCGTCTTGCGATCAGACCCGCAATCTGCTTCACGGACGCAATCGCCCTGCCACCGGGCCGGTCTGCCAGCACAATTGTGTTGGATTCATTTTCCGCCGACGCCGTCGCATGATCCAAGGCGTTGACAAACCTTCCCTTTCGATACTGGAGGAGCGAGACCACACCGTCGCACGGAGCCCGGTTGACGTGCACATTGAAGACCGAAAGGAAAATGCCGATCCGCAACGCCGGACCGCCCAGGTGCTCATCGTGCTCGATCGTCTGGATATCGGTCACGGTGCCATCGGCCGGGCTTACCAGCGCCTCGGGCGCGGTGGGGATCGGACGTTCCGGGTCGCGGAAAAAGGCAATCAACCACACCCACAAGGGCAGCACGGCCAATCCCAAGGGCCAGAACAACCGGGAAAGTGCCAGACCCGCCAGCAGCAGCACGAGGGTGCCGATAAGGATTTCCCGGCGTCCATGTTTTGAAATGCGCAACACCTGCCCAGCACCTCAGGGTATTGGTCTACCGGTGATCTCCGGACGGAAGACAACAGGCCGGAGTATACGCACAACGGGGTGAAAAATCCGCTGAGGCGTCAAACCGGGCCTGGCCACTGATTCTTTCATGACTTTGAATGCAACCGCTTGCCGGGGTCGCTAAGAATGTGATATATCTCACGAAGGAACGGTCCTTACCGCTTTTTATGGTGGCCGTCTCGGTCGGGAGATGGTCATCTGCGCCGGCACGGGTTTGCGCCCGTGTCGGCTTTTTTGTCGCGCCCCCCTGCCGGCGCAGTGGTTCACTCGCCGGCCCCGGCCATGCCGCTGTCCCCGGAGCGCCGGCGCTGCGCCAGCATCCAGCCCACCAGATCGGATTGTGCGATCGCCCGGTCCCAGCAGTCGTGCCCGATCCCGCGGAAGCGTGTGAATCTGGGTCGGCCACCGAGTGCGGCGATTTCGTCGCACATCTCCCGGGAGTTGTCGGCATCCACAAAAAGATCACCCGTGACCGCAAAGGCCCACACCGGCAGCATCGCCACGCGCTCGACAAGCTCCGTGGCACGGTGCCCCGACACCGGCACCAGCGCCGCAAATCGATCCGGATGCCGCGCCGCCAGTTGCCATGTGCCCAGCGCGCCATACGACAGCCCGGCCAGGATCACCCGGTCCGGATCGATCGAATACATCTGCTCGGCCTGATGCAAGGCAGCCATCGCCAGACGCTGGCGGGCTTCGCCTTTCCACGTGCCCGGTGATTGCGGAAAAATCGTAATGAACGGCCACGAATCCTTCCGATCAGCGATGACGGGCCCCAGTCCGGCCGACAGTGCCGCATCGGTGCCGCGCCCGGCTTCAAACAGCCCGTGAAGAAAGAGGATTGCCGGGTATTTGCGCCCCGGACAATAGTCGCGCGGAACGAAAATCCACAGCGTGTGCGGGCGGCCGTCCAGCGTCAACTGGTGGCGGACGAACCCGCGCCCGACGGGAAACGCCGCCGTAGATCGCGCAACCTCACTCCCGCTGCGGCACCCTCCGCACAGCAGCCACGCCAAAGGCAACAGCATCGCAAGCTGTCGCCCGGCCATGTACGCAATCCGGGCCATCGTTTCTGCGAATCGACCCGGTCATGAGGAAGGTTGAGCAGTCCACCGAAGTTTGGTGAAAGCTGCCGTGCACACCGTGCGCGACAACGGTGCCGAACCTGCCAACGTTGCCGATGTCGCACGTCACGCGGCGGGGTCGTCAGGTACGAATTACGGATCACTTCACGCGCGGAACTTGACATCCGACGTGTTGAATTGGATGAAGTCCCGGGGGAGAGTGCGCAGGTCGCCCGCTTGGGGGAGCAACCCGCAAGTCCCGCGGCGGGCAGATGCCCCCCCCGGAAACGGCGTTAATCCGGCAGGACGTGGGCGTAGCCGATCTCGTTGTCGATCCGCCGGACCAGCTCCCAATCCTTCCG
>JAVQWE010000401.1:0-3195 GCA_033579175.1 Phycisphaerales bacterium
GCCCAGCCTCCCAAGGCACCGGCGGGCAGGAATCCGGGTCCGCCGAAGCTCAGATAGCCGGGCAGCGGGTCGGCCTCGTCCTTTGCGCGGGCGACGCCGCGCGTGTCGAGGTAGAAAATCGCGTGGTGCACCACGCTGGGCGCCCCCGGGCGGAACTCGATCCCCGCAACATACGCATCTTCCGCCAGGTTCAGGGGGATCACAAAGGCCCGGTAGATATCCCGCCCGGCCGCGGGAACCCGGTAGGGATGCGGCATCTTCAGGACAAGGTCGGGCTGACCCAACCGCCAACCGGACGGGAACTGCGGCGGAGGGGGCAGGTCGTCCGGGTTGCCCAGCGGCGCGCCAGCTTCCGCCCAGAGCCGGATCAACTCGATCTGCCGATCGCTCAGGCGCCTTTCGTCCTGAAACTGCCCGAAGCCCGCCTTGGGTTTCCAAGGGGGCATGTAACGCGATCCGGTGACGACAGCGATCATCCGGCTGCGCTTGGCCACGTCGTCGTAGGTAGACAGCGGAAACGGCGCCACCTCGCCGGTGCGGTGGCATGACACGCAGTTGGAAAAGATGATGGGTGCAATGTCACGGGCGAACGTGACCGGGGCCATCTGTGCGCGGGGCAGGTTCCAGGATTCAAACAGACATCCGACTGGTTCCGTCCGCGGCACTTTGACCGGCCGCCCGTGGAGCACGTCGGTGACGGCACCGGCCAGATCGTACCTTGTGGCGTCATGCTTTTGTTTGCCGAGCTGCGGAAAGGTATCGTCGATTCGCCCGCGATAGACGACGGCACCGGTGCGATCGAGCACGAACGCTTCCGGGGTGTGCGTAGGCTGCAACGCCATGGCCAGTTCGCCAGAGGTGTCGAGGATGATCGGGAAGGCCACCGCCCGTTCCTTCGCCCAGTCCTGCGCCTGTTTGCGCCCGATCCGGGGATCGGATAGCACACCATACAGCCGCGCGCTCCAGTTTCCCTTAGCGAAGGAGCGGCTGAGGTAATTGAGCTTTACGATCGATTTGTTGGCGACCGGGCACTCGGTCCCGAGGAAGACGATGGCCAGGGCATCCACCGGTTGATCCTTCAGTTGCACGGGTGCCCCGGCCAGGTCGTACAGTTCCAACTCCAGAACCGCAGGTTGCGTTGCCGGACCCGCACGCAACAGGCCTGCCAGCGACGCCAGCGCGAGGCACGCCGCCAGCTGACTTGCGAAGATTCGGATCGACATCGCGTCACCCTCGCTTTCTGAGCGTGTCTGATAGCATATCGCCGCACGAGAGACGTTTATTGTGAAAAAATGCACAAAGGGAGGAAACAGAGTATGCGATTTGCTCGGAGCCTGCCGGCGGTCCTGTGGCTGCTGCTCATCTTGCCGGCGGCGGGGCAGATAGCGCCTGCGCCGGCCGGCTCGACGCGGTTTCTGACGCCACGGTCGTTCGACGCCGATGGCATCGAGGAACTGCTCCAGCGCGTCGCTCGTTTCGGCGGGGTGGCCCATCTGCCGGGGGGGGTGTACCGGATTCATCGCAGCATCCGGGTGGATGGGCTGGGGCCAATCCGCATCGAAGGCGAAGGCTACGGGGATGCATCCAATCCGGAAGGAACGGGATTCCGCTCGCAGCCGACCCGGCTGCTGTGGACCGGAGAGCCCGGGGGCACGCTCCTGCAGCTGGATAATTCGGTGGGGCTGTCCTTCCGGCAGATGCAGTTTGACGGCGGGGGCAAGGCCGGCAGGCTTGTACACCTGCGAAGCAAACCCGGGTGGGGAACCGGCAACATTCGCTTCACCAGCGTGCTCTTCCGCGCCGCCGACGTGGCAATTCAATGCGGGGAACAGGAACAGGATTTCAACTGCGCCGATAACATTTACGATGAGGTGTATTTCATCGAGTGCAGAACCGGCCTGCGGACAGTGAACCATCAGTCGGTGAACCATCACTTCCGGTCGCTGGTCGTCCATCGCGTGGGTGTTGCTCTCGACTGCCAGCGAGGCGGAAATGTTACCGTCGAGAGCTGGACGGCCGGGGCATTTGATCTTCTGCTGCGCGTGGGCTTTGGGGGGGTGTACGCGGGCACCTACCGCTTCACCGGCGGCCGGCCCGAGATGAATGGCTGGACGCGCCGCCATGCGCGCCTCGTGGAGGCGCACCCGACCGATTCCTGCGACATCGTCTTCGAAGGCACGCAGGAAACCACCGGCCCGCTGAATGACGCATTGCCGGATAACAATGCTGATCCGGTGTTTCATATCGGTCCGCGCGCAGCGCTGACCGTTCGCAATCATTCCCACATCCGCCCGGTGCTGAAAATGGATGGCGGAATCTACCGCGAAGAGCACGGCCGGTGGTATTATGACCCGTCAACACCCGGATCGTTTGATATCACGGGGGGAGAAGTGGAGATTCGATCCCCTCGCTCGATGATCGGGGATCGGTTTGCTGATATCGTCCGGTCGCCCTGATCGAGCGCTTCACCCGGACGTCCAGCAGGAAACCCGCTTCGAACCTATTCCATCGTAGTGCCGCGCGCGTAAACTGAAAGGGATGATCGAGGCCGTTGAACCCCGTCGGTTGCTTGCCACACTTCCGCTGAATCCGGTGAACCCGCGGCCGATCACCGATCCGGATTTCCAAGCCGTGCCGGTCCCCCGGGCAGTCCTGACGCAGGGCACCAAGGTTCTGGTTGTGATCGGCACCGCCGGCGACGATGAAATCGTGCTGTCGCCCGGTTTCGTCAATGGGGCAAACCGCCTGCTTGTGGCGGTGAATGACCAGCAGGTGACGATCCGGTTGCGTGATGTCATCCGCATAACCGTGCTGGGCAATCTGGGCAACGATGAAATCCGGATTTCCGGAGACGGCTCCCTGCTGGCGACCAAGCGTGTCGCTCTTTTCGGTGACGATCGCACCCCGTTCGTGGATGCTCCTGAGGGCAACGACTCCATCTCGGGGTTCGGCGGGCGCGAGAGCCTTTTCGGAGGCGGGGGGAATGACTCGCTGGCGGGGCTGGGCGGCAATGACGTGATCGACGGAGGCACCGGCAACGACACCCTCAACGGTGGAGTCGGCAACGACAGCCTGCTGGCCGGCGACTTCAGCGGCCCGTTCGGGGGAAACAACCTCATGCAAGGGTCGGACGGTAACGACACGGTAGTTGGCGGCAACAATGACGATACCATTCTTGGCGGGGCCGGCAATGAC
>JAVQWE010000402.1:0-3194 GCA_033579175.1 Phycisphaerales bacterium
AATCGGGCCAAGCCCGACAACGATCACCCTGAGCATCAAAGACCTTCCGTTCCCATCGCCAGAAATTATAGAATTTACCGTGGGGCCGGATCATACTGCCCGCTCCCCTGCGTGCAACATCTCCCCGGAAACCGTTGCACCGGTGTGCACGAGTGCTCCGGCGGCTGCCTCCCTCGTTCGCACCTGATGCCCCGATCAGTTGCCGGGCTTGATCAGCCCTCCTGCGACCCGCGCGCCGGCGTTGCCGGCCGGCTGACTCGAAAGGTCGTCCGCCTGGGCATGAACAATCACCGATCGTCCCACCACTCCCGTGTGTGGATCGTCAATCGAAATCCCTTTGAGCGTGATTCTCATCCGTGCCGTGCCGGTTCCGTCGGTGATGAGATTGCCCATGTCGCCGGCGTGGACAGGCTGCGTCGACGGACCCCCATGCCGATGCGTGGCATGGGGATCCCAATGCGGGCCGGTGCTCATCAGATCGTCGCTGCTCAGATCGCCCTTCTCGTGGATATGAAACCCATGCTTCGAATTCGGCGGCAGGCCCGTGATCTCGGCATCCACGGCAACCCCGTCGGCCACCTGCGTAAAGGTGACCTTCCCGCGAACGTTGTTCATCGTCGGTTGCGTGGTTGCCGCTTTGCTCGGGGCCAGAACCGCATGGGCAACCTTCGGTTGCTCCGACATCCTGGTTTGAGCAGGATCATCCTTCCCGATGACGCCGCAACCCACACCCATCCACAGCAACGCGAACCACGAAGCAAGCCTGATCATGGTAACTCCCAGCAGAATCCCGACCGGGGTCATCGTATTCGTTTCCGGGGGACGGGAGCAATGAACCGGCCGTCGGCAGACATTCGCGGATTTGGCACCGAGGTTCCGGCAAGCGACAATCCTGCCCGGGACGAATCCATGGGAAACCCTCACCCGTCGGAGCCAGCAAATCTGGATCAGTGCCAAGAGCCGCTCCCGACGCTCAGCCTGATCATGCCCGTGCTGAACGATCCGGAGGGGTTGCAACAGATTCTTGCCCAGGTTTCCCAGATTGCCGAAATTCACGAAATTATCGTCGCCGATGCCTCCCCCGACGACGGATGTGCTCGCGTCGCCGAAGGGTTCGGGGTTCGGCATGTTCGATGCCCCCGTCCCAGTCGGGGCGCGCAGTTGAACGCGGGCGCCGCCGTCGCCACCGGTGAGCTGTTGCTGTTCCATCATGTCGATGTTCCGCTCACCCCTGAACATTGCCGGGCCGCGCGACTGGCAGGCAGTCAGCCCGGTTTTTCCAGTGCGGCGTTCTACCGGAAGTTTGACCCGATCCATCATCGCCGTCGCTGGTTGGAGCGGCTGGTTCGCGCCTACAACCGCTGGGGGGGTGCTCTATACGGCGACCAGTCGCTGTGCATTCGCCGCTGTGATTTCGAAAAACATGGTGGGTTTGCGGATATTCCCTTGATGGAAGACGTCGAATTCACTCGACGACTGCGCAGGAACGGTGGAATCGAGCTGCTCGATCCCCCAGTGGTGCCGAGCGCACGCCGGCACGCCCGACGGGGCAGTCTTCGCACAACCCTGCTCAATCTGTGGATTCTGACGGCCTTCTATCTGGGGGTTCGACCCGACACGCTGTATCGCTGGTATTACGGCACCCGCACCCGCTGAATCTCAAACTGATCTTCCAGAAAATGAGAACCACGGCGATAGACCAGACGAAGCTTGATCGACCCCAAGCCTTTCCAATCCCAGTAAGCCGGGTGGGAGGGATCGTTCAGCGAATCCCCTCTGGAGGCGCTGTCCCGCTCCGATCCGACCGCCGCCGAAATCCCCACCCCCTTGTGATCCGACGCAGGCCAGTCGTGATCGGCGCGGCCTGCGTTCCAATCGCGGTAGACCCCGCTGCTGGCATACACGCCGAACTGAATGCCCCCGACCCTTGGTTGAGCCGGCGGACGCTTCGGGGGAAAAAACAGCTTGGCCAGCTGCTTCGGAGCGATCGTGCAACCGGGGATCGGACGAATCGAACCGTCGGGCGCGGTCACAGTGCTTCGCTGGCCATCCAGAATCAGCTCGTCGTGGGAATCGTTGAAAATTCGCAGGACCAGTCGTTGGCCGGCGGCGCGGAGACGGTATTCGCCGGCCGACGTACGGAGAACCAGATCCTCGTCGAAGCCGATGGTCTGCGGCCAGTCCGGTGGGTGGGTGATGCGGTAGCCGAATCGCGAACAGCCCGCCACCAGCGCCAGAACCATAGCGAAGGACGAGAGCCTGCTCATCATGACCGGGTGATCTCCGTACTCGACTCAAGCGGACGGCTTGCCCGCATGCCGTTGGATGGCTCCGTCACGCGCTGTACCGCCTGATGCGCCATATGCCCGACAATCGCAATCACCAGAATCGCCGCCGCCAGACCTACCCAGAACGCCCATCGCTGCTCGCTGATCCGGAACTCATCACCCCCCACATGGGATCCAAACCACACAACCAGCGCCGTTCGTGGAAGCATTCCCGCCAGCGTCCCCAACGCGTACGCCGCCGGCTGCGTCCGGGCCGAGGAAAGAACCAGATTCGTCAGGGCAAACGGCGAATTCGGAGGCAGCCGCAGCAACGTGACAATCCACAGTGTCCTGCCGAAGCTGCTGCGCAAGAGGGCGTCGTAAATCGCCCGCCATTTGGGCTTCTCCTCCAGCAGACGCACGACCCGATCTCCGGAGGCGGCCCGGCCCACGCCATAGGCCAGAAACGATGCCAGCATAATGCCCACCATCGCGGCGGTCAGGCCGGTGCTGAAGCCGAAACTCCACCCGCCAAGACCTGAGTAGACATAGGTGGGCAGCAGGTTCAGCCCGCCCAGCGGAATAAACGCTCCGGAATAGATCAGCGGCCCCAGTCCGCCGTGGCCCCGCAGCCACTGGCTGACCGGGTTGATGAAGTACAGGAGCGTCATCCAGCCCAACGGGGGAACGGTCAGGGCCATGATCGCCAGCCACCCCGCCGGCCCCAGCCGACGAAAATGCTCCCGAAAGCTCCTGACCCCTGCTTGCTGCTCGCTCACGGTGTCCACGGTTGGAGTATAGGCGAACGTACTTAGAATCGCGCCATGCAGACGCGGAAGGAACTGGTGGTTGAGCCCATTGGTCTGGAGCTTGCCAATCTGTCGCGCCCCCTGAACTTCCCGGAGATTTTCGGCAATCCAAACCCGG
>JAVQWE010000403.1:0-3169 GCA_033579175.1 Phycisphaerales bacterium
TTGGCGGCGAACTCATCACGCTCGGCCTTCAGATAATAGCCATGCGTTCCGAGCAGGATGATCGTAAGCAGCAGGACGCTGGCGATTCCAACCGTCACGAGCTTGGGTACGTTGACGTCCAGATAATAGGCCATGTGATCTTCCCGCATCGGCTAAATGTTCTGAAACACCAGGGCTTCGCCGAGCCGCGGATCGCGCACGGGGCGCAGCGGCGCCGATGACAGCCGCCAGACCACCGCGCCGGCAAAGATGCCGCCCACACCGATCATCGCAGCCAGCTCGGGCAGGCCAAGCGTGAGCCTTCCCGGCTGATGGGATGCAGTGGCGCTGTATTCCGGCATGACGATCCAGACCATGTCGAGGAAGTGAAAAACCAGAATCCAGATGGCCCAGAAAACCAGCGCCGGCCGGTTGCGCTTCACGTGGCGTGAAAGCAGCCCGGCGAAGGGAATGAGCAGCCGGCCGAACAGCAGCAGAATCGACACCACGGCCCACCCATGCAGCACCTTCAGCTGATCGGGGTTGGTGGTGGCGCCGCGTTTGGCCAGCCAATAGGTGGTGTCGGGGATGTTTGCGTACCAGTACAGCATGTACTGGCTGAAGGCGATGTATCCCCAGAAGAAAGTAAAGGCGAAGAGGTACTTCCCCAGATCGTGGTAATGTTCCTTGTTGACGCTGTGCTGCAGGTAGCCGGCACGCTGCAGGATCGCGGCGATCACGATGACGGCGGCGACCATCGCGTCAACCGATCCGGCGAAGTAATAGACCCCGAAGACCGTGCTGTACCAGTCGGAATCGAGCGACATCAGCAGGTCAAACGCCGCGAAGGAAAACGCGACGAACACAAACAACATCAGCGGCGCGGCGACAATCGACAGACGCTGGGTGATCGTGTGATCGCCAGTTTCATCCTGCTGCCGCGATTTTCGAACGAAATACGCTGCCACCAGCGAGAAGAACACAAGGTAGAACACGACTCGCGCTGTCCAGAAAGATGGATTCAGCCAGACCACCTTGCCTTTGGTCAGGGCACTGACCGGCTTGGCGCCGGCAGCCGGGGTGTGGGCGGCGTCGGCGTGGGAGTCGGAGTGGGCAGTCACAGCACCGCCGGCGGAATGGTCGGCCTTGGCGTGGGTCAGTTGTTCGATGAGATGCGGGGCAGTGTGTTCCGGGTGGGCGGGGATCGGCTGAGCCCAGTTGTACAGCAAGCCCTTGCCGGAGAAGACGGACACCAGCAGGGGAATGGTCAGAAGCCCCATCACGGGCAAGGTGGCTGCCAACGCTTCAGGGATTCGCCGGATGCTGGTGCTCCAGCCGGCGCGTACCAGATAGTGAATCAGCAGGAAAAACAGCCCGCCCATCGCGATTGAGAAGAAGTAGGCATAGGCGGTGAGATAGGCGTGGTAGAAGCGCTTGAGCCCCTCGCCGGTGGAAACGGCAACGCCGAGGCTGGCCAGAACCCCCAGCACCCCGACGACCAGGAGGACGAGGGAGAGCGTCGAGGCCTTGGGCCCCAGTTGCAGCAGATCGTTACTGCCGTCGGCTTGGAGATCGTGTCCGTGGGAAGCCATGGTTTTTATCTCAACACATCCTGTTTGTCGGCCGGAACGGCGGAAAGCTGGGCGCTTTGGGCAAACTGGAGAGTTCGCACATAGGCCACGATGGCCCACCTGTCTTCCGGAGTGATCTGCGAACCGTACCCACCCATGGTGCGGATGCCGTTGGTGATGGTGTTGAAAATGTGACCATCCTCACGGGCACGGATGGCCTCTTCGTGGAGATTCTTGGGCTGAACCCAGCTCATGCCTTCCACGCCATTGCGCGTGAGCAGATCGGCACGTACGTGGATCGGCCCGGCACCGTGCCCATCCTGCCCATGACAGGCGGCGCAATAAATGTTGTAGCGGTCCCTGCCACGCAGCAGAAAGGCTCGAGCGGTCTCCGGCTGATCGAGGATCGCCTGAACCGATGCGGGATAGCCATGGAAGAACTCCGGGACGCGTTTTCCCTCGAGGCTCACCATGCGGTAGCCGAAGGTGAAGTGGTCATCTTCGTTCAGCCTCCCGCGTGCGACCGTTCCGGGGATGGCCGGGCGCATCGCCCGCCCGTCGGCAAACAGAGTGTTGCGCGCCTGCGGACGGAATCGCGGCTGATTGTCCATATCCTGAAAAATGTGGATGCGGGGGGAATCCGTGGTGGCAAAACGGGCACGGAAAATCAGTGCCAGCGGCACCCACGAGGCGATGACCCCGACCACCGCGACATAAAACGCCCACTTGGGGAATCGGTGCAGCCGGAAATCCTCCAGCAACCCGCCGGGGCCTTGCACGTATCGGGACTCAGGTTGTGTCGCTCCGGCGGACATCAATCCTCCACCTTTTCGATCGAGAGCGGCTTGAGGGACTGAAACAGGCTGATCACCGCCTGTTCCTCAAACTTTGGATCGCGCGCGTCAATCACCACGAAGAAGCGGTCGTCGGTCACCCGCCGGAACCGCTCACTGGCGAAAAGCGGGTTATAAAACATCGGAAGTTTGTTCATGATGAGCATGGCGAAGACGGCGGTCAGTGCGCTGAACAGCACGGTGGTCTCAAAGATGACCGGGATGTTCGCCGGAAGCGACCATACCGGTTTGCCACTGACGAAAAACTGATATCCCTGCAGGTTCGGCATGAATGGCGTGGGCACGTGCGAGGCGTTGCTCCACCAGGTCAGCAGCAGCCCGCCGAAGAAGCCCGTCAGCCCCCCGCACAGCACAACCCAGGGAAGAACCGTCATGCGGGTTCCCATGGCCGAGTCAATGCCGTGGATGGGAAAGGGTGCGTGCACATCCCACTTGGTGAAGCCGGCATCCCGCACTGCGCGGGCGGCGTTCAGCACCAGATCAACGTTCTCAAATTCCGCCATGATCAGCGCCAGCTTCGGAGGCGGCTCGACTTCCTCATCGGCGCTGTTGTGCGTGAATTCGCGTTCAACCAGTTCGGCGGTCGTCATGGTTTCGACCTTTCCTTCAGGCAATCTCGTTCAACCGTGGCCGCGGCTTTCGCGCCGCCCGGGGATGTTCTCATCCGGACGGTAGTCGGTGCGGCGTTCATCCGGATCGGGCCCATGGCCGTGCGCCTCCGGCATCACGGTTTTGACTTCAGCCATCGCGATGATCGGCAGGAAC
>JAVQWE010000404.1:0-3169 GCA_033579175.1 Phycisphaerales bacterium
ATCGATCTGGATGCCCGGGGACTGGCGGTTACTCCCCGGATGCTGCCTTGCCGTTTCACAGACCTTACCGGCAGCGTCCGCATCGACCCGAAAACCATTGAATTGAACGACATTATCGCGCGGCGGGGGCCAGCGCGGGCGCGGTTGAGCGGTCGGGGCGACCCGGCGTCCGGCGAATGGGATCTGAAGGTCGCGGCCGAGCAGGTGGTGATCGATCCCGAATTCGTTCGGGCCTTGCCGGAGACACTGGGCACGCTGATTCGCGATGCGAGGCTGGACGGTCACTACGATGTGGAGTTCAAGAAGCTTCGGATTCCTGCCGCTTCCGGAGATTCGAGGCAGACCGGCAGCGATGTTCCGGACATGGAGTTTGAAGTCTCCCTGCGAACCCGCGATGGGTCCATGGAGGTGGGGCTGCCCCTGACGGATATTGCCGGGAATCTTGAGTTTCTCGGAGCAACCCGCGGCGGCACAATGGGACCTTTGCAGGGCAAGCTCGAAATCGAACGGTTCAATCTCGGGCCGCTTCCAGTGGAGCATCTGACGGCCCATTTGCAGAAGCGGTCCGACAGCCCCGTCGTTTCCGTCAGTGACCTGCGCTGCGCCTTTGCCGGGGGCGATCTGGCGGGTCGGATCGACTGGTCCTGGCCGGCGGAGGGTCCGGCCCGATACGCGACATCGGTGGTGCTGCGCGACGCCGACGTAACACGGTTGATGTCCGAAGCCGGGGCTCAGATCAAAGGGCAGATGACTGCCAGTTTGGCAGTCGAGGGTGCGTGGAACGATCCGGGATCCCGCCGTGGTCGGGGGGACGTGCTCGTGGAAGGGGACGAGCTGTATCGCGTGCCATTGCTGTTGGGTCTGCTGCAGGTGACGAACCTGTCGCTGCCGATCAACAGTCCGTTTAACAGAGCTTCCGTGCGCTACGGCGTGGAAGGAGATCGGGTCACCATCGAAGCCATCGAGCTGGCGGCCAGTCAGATGAAGATGACGGGTGACGGTTACCTTGACTTCGCCGACAAGCGGGTATTCCTGAACCTGGCGACGGATTCGACCAACTGGCTGAAGGTCCCGGTGCTTGAGGATCTGCTGCGCGGTGCACGGAAGGAACTGTTGCAGATTCGCGTTCGGGGGAGCATACAGGATCCTCAGTTCAGTGCCGGCTCGTTACCCACCATCACGACCACGATTGATGAAGTCTTCAAAAGGTGAGCCCGGCAAGCATCCTGCCTGCCAGGCTCAGCGGAAGCGTGAACCGCTGCAATTCCGGTTGGATTCTGACGCCGTCGGCGGGGGGAGGCCCCGACACCTCGTACAATCCAGAGAATGCAACACCGACGAATTGGTTGCACCGGTTTGAAGGTTTCTGTCATCGGGCTGGGCACGTGGCAGTTCGGGGGGGAGTGGGGGCGGTCGTTCACGGCGGAGGAGGTCAGCGCAATTCTCGCTGCGGCAAGGAGTTGCGGCATCAATCTGATCGACACGGCTGAATGTTATGGAGATCACGAAGCCGAACGCCTCATCGGTCAGGCCATCCGCGGGAACAGGGAGCATTGGATCATCGCGACGAAGTTCGGGCATCGCTACACCGGCCTCTTCCAGCGCGCCGAGCCACGGACGCCGGCGGACATCCTTCAGCAACTGGACGACTCACTGAAGGCGTTAGGATGCGAATGCATCGACCTGTATCAATACCATTCCTGGCCCGACAGTCAGTTCTTCGATGACGACATCCTGTCAGTCCTGCTGAAGGCGAAGGACGCCGGCAAGTTCAAGCACCTGGGCAACAGCCTGCGGTCTGCCGGTTCCCCTGCGCAGCTTGCCAGCTCGCGCCGACGGCACGTGGAGTGCGTGCAACTCGTGTACAACCGACTGGATCGACGCGCCGAAACCGATGCGTTCCCCGTCTGCCTCGAACAGGACCTGGGGGTCCTGGCACGGGTTCCCCTGGCCAGCGGATGGCTCAGCGGCAAATACCGCCTGGGAACGTGCTTTGCGGAGAACGACACGCGCAGCCGGCAGAAGCCGATGACCCCCGACGACCCTCGCTACCTCCAGTTGCAGCGCGTGCTGGCCGAAGTGCCCGATCACCTCCCCGCAGCCACGTGGGCATTGGCCTGGTGCCTGAAGCACCCGGCCGTTTCCGTGGTCATCCCGGGGTGCAAGACCGTCGAACAAGTCCTCACCAACGCGCGGGCCGCCGAGCTGGTTGATCCTGCCCACCCCCTGGCGGTGCGGGTCTGACTCGGCCGACTGCAAGGCTGACGATCCGACCGGCATGGAAGATCGGGTACCATCTGATCTGACTTGACTTCACGGGAAGCAACCTGGCTGCTGACCGGGGTGCTGCTGGCAGCAGCAGCCCTGCGCCTCACCGCCGCCCGCGGTGGTTTGTGGCTGGATGAAATCTGGTCGCTGGAACTGGCCCGTGAGGTGAGCAACCCCATGCAGATCCTCACGCACCTCCGGATCGACAACAACCATCCGCTGAACACGCTGGTCCTGTGGACGATCGGCATGAATGCGGCCGACTTCGTGTATCGCCTGCCGGTTGTCGCGCTTTCGACGGCGGCCGTGGCGCTGGGCTGGCAGTGGAACCGTTCCCGATCGGTCCCGGCGGGCGCGGTGACGGCGGGAGTGCTTGCCATCTCCTTTCCGATGATCGTGTACGGCAGCGAGGCGCGGGGATATGGATATGCTGCGTTTTTTCTTCTGGCCTGTCTGGTCTGCCTCGAACGGATCTCCAAATCGCCGTTGTTTCGCGTCAGCTACGTTGTCTCGGCGGCGGGGGGGATCCTGTCGCACCCCACGTTCCTGCCTGCCCTGGGGGCGATGATGCTGTGGACGATCGCTAAAGACGGGGATCGAAGGGCATGGCTGCTGACTCACGCCGTGCCCGTATCGTTAGCCGGCCTGTTCTGGTTTGTGTTCGTTCGACCCCTGAATTTTGGTGGATCGTCATCTGCGCCCCTGGTGGAGCTGGCGATCGAAACCCTGTCGCTGCCGCTGGGGGTGTCGGCCGATCAGAAGCTGGCGACCCTCGCCGCCGTTGCCTCGGCGGGGCTGACTGTCGCGGCGATCGGGGCGCTGATCTGGCGCGGCGATAGACGGTGGGTGTTGTATCTTCACGGGATCATCGTCTTTCCACTGGCGGCGGCGGCGATGCAGA
>JAVQWE010000405.1:0-3141 GCA_033579175.1 Phycisphaerales bacterium
GGGGCGATTTCAACCTCATTAACAACGTCATCTACAACTGGCGCCATCGAACGGTTGATGGCGGAGACCAGACCAGCCGCGTGAACCTGATCAACAACTATTTCAAGCCGGGTCCGGCCACGCCGGTGGGTGCACCCATCAGCTACCGGATCATTCGGCCGGAATCCCGCGCCAAGGGCCCGGATGGTCAGCCGTTGTGGGGGCAATACTACGTCTGCGGTAACGTCGTCGAGGGCAACGATCGCGTGACGGCCGACAATTGGAACGGCGGTGTGCAATTCGGGGGCGATGACCGACGCGACCCCGCTTCCGCAGTCCAATCCTTCATCGCCGCTGCCCGTTCCGAAAAGCCTATGCCCATGGCGCCGGTAACGATTCATTCAGCCCACGAAGCGTATGAAATCGTGCTGGCCAACGCCGGCGCAACCCTTCCCCGTCGCGATGCCGTCGATGAGCGGATCGTGAGCATGGTGCGCAGCGGCTCTTTTACCCCTCCCCGTGTGCCTGATGACATCTTCGAACAGTTGAACAAGGTGGGTTATACCGAAGAACGCATTCGTGAAATGATTGCTCTGATTCACAAAGGAATCATCACCGATCCGTCTCAGGTGGGGGGCTATCCCGCCTATCAGGGCACTCCCTACGCCGACGCCGACTCCGACGGAATGCCGGACGATTGGGAGCGGGAACACGGCCTGAATCCGAGCGATCCCGGCGACTCCACCGGAGACCTGAACGGCGACGGATACACCAACATCGAGAAGTTCATTTACGGAATCGACCCGAAGCAGAAGATCGATTTCACGGACCTGAAAAACAACAGAGACCTCCTCCGCCCGGTCAGGTGAGGGCCTCCGCCAGCACCTGGCCGCAAGAACCGGTGGATCTTCCACCGGTTCTTTCATTTCGGAGCTGACGACGGTATTCCGACAACCGGCTGCGCGGCCGCTCAATCGCATGGCAGGTAAAACCGGATCATTCAAGAGTGTCAACATGCCAGAACATCAGATGCAACTGGAGCTGAACGGATTCAGGGTTTCGATTTCCATGCTCGCCGCAATCGACGGCGGATGGATGCGGCTCGGCCTGCACCCCACCGACCGCGGAGCAAGCTTCGATCACAAGGGTGTGGTGGGTGAGCTGGCATTGACCCGGGCTGCCGGGCGCATCGACTATCACCTGAGTTTCTCAGCCGTCTTTCCCACGCGCATCCGTCTGCGGCTGGAGCTTAAGGAACAGCAGGATCTGTTCCACCTGATCTGCGGGAACATCCACGGAGACAACAACGCACCTCATGTGCGCGCCGGAGAGTTTCCAGTTCTGGCGCCTGACCGCTTGACGGAAGTCAATCGCGCCAGGCTCTGGGAATTTCGTGCCGACCGCTCCTCACACCCCGTGTCCATCCTCTGCTGCCGGACGGGTGCCGTTGGAATCTCGATCGACCCCTACTCTGACTGCTCTCAGGCGCCCGACGGATTCATCCGCAACGGGGTCTTCGCCGCCCTGCCGGATGCCTTCGGAGTGTCGCTCGGATACGGTAACGATCCCCTCACCTTTCAGGAAAAAACGCTTTTCAAGCCCGCCACCAGCAATCTGTCGCATCGCGCCAAGGCGGCCGGGTCAATCTTTGCTTATCGAGGGGGCAGACGGGCCGCTTTCCAGATCGTTCGAGAATTGCACGCGCGCCTGCGCGAGCTGCCGACTCATCGACACTCACCCCGTCAGGCGCTGCGCGCGTTGGCCGAGGCTTTTATTCAGGTCAATTTCTCGCCCGAGCTGGATCAGTACACCAACCGCAAGTGCCTGCGACCGATCGACCTCGAACTGCGGCCATGGCGCGCCATTGTGGAAATCGGCTGGACCGGCGGGAGCATGATGGCCTATCCCTTCGCTCTGCTCGAGGCCATGATGCCCGACCTCCGTTTTCCGAAAGGGCCCGCGACGATTTTCGATCAGATCTGCACTGGGTTTCAGGAAAACTCCGGATTGATCAACGACACTTGCCTGAATCGGTTCACCCGCTCGATCCCCCCGGGCTGGAACCAATCGGACATCAACGGCTGGTGGTCCGGAGAGCGAGTACCCCTCACCCGCGACAACCATTGCGCATACACCAATGCACACGCGGCCTACTACCTGCTGGCCGCGTGCGAGCTGAGCAACGGAGCGGTCGCTCAAGCGGGGTCGTCGGTTCTGTCGCTGCCGCGATCGAGGCGGCAGGAAGATACCTGGCGACAGACGGCGCTTCGAGTGCTGGACACCGCGATTGCGCTTCAGCGAAGCGATGGCGCCTTCGGCTACATTTTCAGCGGCAAGAGGAAGGAAGTGCTCGACTACGAGGGCTTCGCCGGCTGCTGGTTTGCCGCGGCGCTGGCACGGGCATGGAAGTTGACCGCTCGGCCTGAGTATCGCACAGCGCTGGATCGTGCGCTGGACTTCTACGCCCCGTTCGTCGCGGCACTGGCTGCCTGGGGTACCCCCATGGACACCTGCAAGAGCGTTGACTCGGAAGGAAACCTTGCCTTCATCCGCGCGACCAGACTCATGCACGAATACACGGGCGAGCAGCGGTATCTGGACATGCTGCTGGACGGCGCAAACTACGAGTACCTCTGGCGATATGCGTTTCGTGCACGGCCGCAGGCACCTCCCTTGAAAGGATCGGCCTGGAATTCCTGCGGTGGATCGCTCACCAGTGTTTCCAATCCTCATATTCACCCGATGAGCGTGGTTGTCACGGAAGATCTGGAATACCTGGCCCGACAGTCCGGGGACAGTTATCACCAGCAACGTGCCGACGAGGGACTCGCCTGGCTTCTGAACACCATGGAGCTGTACCCCGAGGTAACCGGCTACGGGCGCTATGGGGTGCTCTCCGAGCGCATGTGTCCCAGTGACGGGCTGTTGTCCGAGCGGTTCTACGATGACGACTCGCCTTCCAGCACCTGGTGGAGCTACAACGCCTGGGCCGCCGCCAGCGCCATGGAGGGGCTGGCCACCTGGCTCATCTCCCGCGGGCGGGGGCATCCAGAAGGCTGATTCAGACAACGGCCTTCAATCGGAGATTAGAGCATTTTTCATCCGGCTCTCGCGCCAGGCTGTGAAAGGGGTTATGTTCGCCGCCATCCGACAAGGAGGTCT
>JAVQWE010000406.1:0-3121 GCA_033579175.1 Phycisphaerales bacterium
TGCACCAGACCCACCGAGAGTCGCGCCACATTCCGGGCGACTGCGCGCAACTGCCCCGTCGCCAGCGCCTGGAGGATCGCCACCACGGACGCAACCACCGTGGCAATCACAAAGATCGCTACGACGGAAACCGGACCGATCCAGGCCCCCACGGCGGCGAAGAGTTTGACATCGCCCCCGCCGCGGACGCGGAGCGCGTATAGCGGCAGATTGACCGCCAATGCGATCGCGATTCCCAGCAGCGACTGCCACCAGCTGACCAGCGCGTATTCCCACAGCACCGACTGGGCGATGCCGGCCAGCGCCAGCGTCACCGTCAGCGAATTCGGAATCCGCCGGCTGCGCAGGTCCACGATGGCCGCGACGAGCAGACCAACCAGCAGCGGAAACAGTGGGATGACCGGGTGCATGGGGATCGGATTCCGGCCGCGGGCCTCTCACAGGGAACTGTTGACGCTCGTCCAGCGGGCCAGCACCTTGGTGCCGACGGTTCCGATGATGACAATGCAGACCACAACAATCAGCCCGAGAATCAACGCGTATTCGATGACCTCGCCCCCGCTTTCGTCGTTCCAGAGATTCAAGAGATTTCGCACCATGATTGTGCTCCCGAACGGGGACGTGCTGAAGGTCAGACAGGCCCGGCACGGCGGCGGCCGCGCCGGGCCTTTCGCTGTCGTGTCAGCGAACACCCGTTCGCTTACATCGAGCTGTTCAGAGAAGTCCAGCGGGCCAGCACCTTGGTGCCGACAGCCGAGATCACCGCGATGGCGGCGACCACGATCAGACCCGCGATCAGGGCGTACTCGAGAACCTCGCCGCCCTGCTCGTCCTTCACCAAACGACCGAGCAGACCTTTCATCGCCTTCATGATTCTCTCCTTCGAGAAAGGCGACCCACGATTCGCTCGCGGTGGAGTGTTGGCAGGGCGACTGCCATCGGAAGGGCCTTCCTTCCCATCTCACGCGAGTGCGAGCGTGCCACACGCCAGCCGACGGTCCCAGGACCGTCGCCCGCCAGAATCGCCCCCCTCACGGCAGGTGAGGGCGCCCGCGATCCGGTCGCACTCAACACATCGGATATGAATGACGCACACTCAAGTGGGTGTGACCGGAAAATCGTCCGTTACCCCCGACCCATAAATTGCGGTTCTGGCCCCGTCGTTGCCGATCTTTCGGCAGGAAAAGCTCTGCCAACCTCACACTCATGAGCGACCGACTCCTTCATTGGCTCTGGAACGGCGTGGTGCTGGGACTGATCGTCATCCTGGGCGCCGCGTCTCTGGCCTCGATTTATCTGGCCCTTCTGAAACTGGTCGGAAAACGGCTGGATCAGGGACTTACCCCCCTGCTGTGCGGCGTGGGCTTGGGGCTGGCCGTTCTTCTGCTGACACGACACCGGGCTGACCTGGTTGGGGATGATTGAACTCCCCGGGCAAGGGCCGATAACCTTCCCCCAGCCGGCGGCCGAACGAGGGCTTCTAAACCCATCTGGCAACTTCGGCGCGCGGATGTGCGGACCCGCCCCCCTCCCGGGGGGTGTGCCGGGATTCACCGGGTGAACTCGACCGTCGCCCCCGGCAGGGCCACCACGTTCACCAGCGAACCTTCGGCGATTTCACCGCGGGTCAGGTCAATGGCGTGAGGCTCCGACGGGAGAACAACCGTAATCGGCACCCCTGCATGCACGATCAGCTCCTGCCCCTGAATCGCGCGGACGCGCCCCTGAATGATCCTCGGCGGGCCGAAGATTGGTTGAATGAAGTTCCCCCCGCTGGGAACGGTGTAAATCTTCCGGGCGCAAACCCGAATGACGCACTCCACTGGCACTCCGACCGGACCCGGGTCACCTTGGGTCTGTAGATGCAGTTGGTAGGTTGTCCCGGCGGGTTGAAAGATCACCTGATTCTGCCGGATTTCCAGAATCTTGCCTTTGGCGGTGCTTGCGACGGCGGTCATGGTGCTCCCTGAGTCGGCCGGGGAATGTAACGAAGGGAACCTGAGCTGTCACGTCCCCCGGGCTCTTCGGGAGCCACCGGCGAGCCGGATGTCGCGCCGTATGCCGGCACTGATCACCGGTCGGAGCTAGCGCAATTCCTGCGCGAATTGCTGCATGAAATCTGGAACCGGGTAATGCCGGGCAAGGAACTCTCGAAGCTGCTGCCGCTCAGCGATGAGAAAAAGCACGGGTTCATCCAGCTTGCGAGTGGAGAAATTGACCGCACGCACCAGCGAATCTGCATCGGTGGCGACATTCAATTCCCCGGTCTGACGATTGGCAGGCAACATGTGAAACTGCCACGCCTGCCGACGATTCAACAGCCGCAGGCAATCCACCTCGATGGCCAGGTCGTTCAGATCAACCACCCCCACCGTTCGCAGGTATTGCTCCACCCAGGCATCCTCAATCGCCGACGGCGCCACGCCATATAGCCGTTCGGCCAGATCGCCGATGGGGCGAGGACAGGTCTGCTGCACCTTCAGCAGATGCTCGACCTGCGGGCGGGTGAGCACCCCCTGTTCAATGAGAATCTCCCCCAGGGGCAGCCCCCGGGCCGTCGAGTGTTGGTTCGACTTCATCTCCCCTCGTATCGGCGAGATGGGCAAAGGGCTTGGCCTGATCCCGGCCAGCTCTCCCCCCGCGGCGGGTCTTGCAATCGGCGCGGAATCCGCGTTTTTGTCTGATAAAACAGGCTCCTACGCTCGCGCTGGTCATTCCCCGGTCTCGAGGATCGCCATGAACGCTTCCTGCGGGATGTCCACGCTGCCCACCCGCTTCATGCGCTTTTTCCCTTCCTTCTGCTTTTCCAGCAGCTTGCGTTTGCGGGTCACGTCCCCTCCGTAGCACTTGGCGGTTACGTTTTTCCCGACGCTTTTGATGGTTTCCCGCGCGATGATCTTGCCCCCGATCGCCGCCTGCAGCGGGATTTCGAACAAGTGCCGATCGATCTCCTCCTTCAGCCGCAACAGCAGTTTGCGCCCCCGGGCTTCGGCATGGTCCCGGTGCACAATAACGGACAGCGCATCCACCCTCTCCCCGTTCACCAGAATATCCATTTTCACCAAATTACCAGGACGGAACCCGATGAAGTCGAAATCCATCGTCCCATAGCCGCGGGTGG
>JAVQWE010000407.1:0-3117 GCA_033579175.1 Phycisphaerales bacterium
CTCCGCTTCGGAGCAGGAAAGGTTCAGCCGCATGCCCTGCAGCGCGTTGTAACGCAGGCGCGACTCCCACAGTGTTACGACACGCTGGAAGATGTTCAGGGGTGGGCCGATGGGCGGCATGCACGTAAGTCCTGCAATGACAGCAGCTTATGAACGAAGGAGGAGGCGCCTGGCTCGGCGGCACAGCGCAGCGCTGCGCGCTCCCTCGCGAACGCTCAACTCCCCTAGCATCGCCGGGGCAACGAGGCAAGCAAGCGTGCCAGCGGCGGATCGATGGGCAACGGGCTTCGACGAGGTGGAGAATCCCCCCGACGCCGCGGCACCTAGCGGACGGCGGCCTCGACGTGCCCGGCAATGATGTGGTGGGCCAGCCGACCAGAGCGGATGATGAGCCGTCCCGTGTCGTCCAGCCCGACGGCGATTCCGCTGCGACTGGTTCCGTCCGGTTCCACCACGTGCACCGGCTGACCGGCCAAGGCATCGTGACGGGCATATTCGGCAATGATCTGCTCCAACGGGCGGGCCGCCGCGATTTCCTCGGCAAGTTCGCGCGCTAACGCAATCAGCAGGCTGGTGTGCTCGAGGGTCCGACCGGTGAGGGCCTGAACCGAGGTGATGCGGTTCCGCAGCAGTGGTGGGGCGGCGGCAATTTCGAAGTTGACGTTGAGGCCGACCCCGATCAGGTCGATCTCGTGCACGCGTTCGCACAGCAGCCCCCCGATCTTGCGACCGTCGTACAGAAGGTCGTTGGGCCATTTGAGCTTGAGTTGCTCCAGTCCGGAGGCGGCGGCAAGCACCCTGCGCACACAGACGCCGGCCACGAGCGGCAATTCCTGAAGCAGTCGTGGTGTGGCGGAATAGGCGAAGGTGACCGTGAGGCTGCCGGCGGTCGACCACCAGGTGTTGGTGCCCCGTCCGCGACCGGCCACCTGCCATCCCGTCAGCAGGATCGCCGGTGGACGCAGCGTGCCGTTCCGGGCCATCTCGGCGCCGCGAGTGTTGGTGCTGCCGAGCCGCGGAAACCAGTGGATTGTCGTGCCGGGCAGCGCCTGGCGCAGCTCACCGAGGCGGTAGGAGGACGGGTCGCTCACTGCAGTATTACGAGCAGATCATGGGCCTGGATCGTTGCCCCGGCTTTGACCAGCACTTCGGCAATCCTGGCATCCCGCGGGGCGTAGACGGCGGTTTCCATCTTCATCGCCTCGATCGACAGCATCCGCTGGCCGGCTTTGATCGAATCCCCCGGTTTGACCAGTACGGCGCTGATCTTTCCCGGCATGGGAGCGGGCACATGGTTGGGGTTATCGGGATCGGCCTTGGGGTGGCGATGCTGGGCGGCTTCGAGGGTGCGATCCGGGATGTTGACTTCGCGGGGTTGTCCGTTCAACTCAAAGAACACGGTTCGGGTGCCGTCATCGTGAGGGTCGGAGACCGTCAGGAATCGGATCACCAGGGTTTTGCCCGGCTCGATTTCTACGTTCACTTCCTCCCCGGGGCGCAAGCCGTAAAAAAACGCAGCCGTCGGCAACACGCTGGTGTCGCTGAAGGTGGCTACGTGCCGGGCGAAGTCGAGGAAAACCTGCGGGTACATCAGGTAGCTGAGCACTTCCAGATCTGTTGCCCCGCGGCCGAGCTTCTTTGACAGTTCCTGTTTCACGGCATCGAAATCGGCCTTGGGCAGTCTGGCGCCGGGCCGGCCGCGCAAGGGCCGGACCTTGGCGCTGGCGAGGATGATCTTCTGAAGCTTTCTGGGCCAGCCGCCCGCCGGAACCCCCAAGGCACCCTGCATCATCTCAACAACACTTCTGGGAAAGCTGAGCCGACGCGATTCATCCAGAACATCCTCCGGGGTGAGATTGTTGGTCACCATGAACAATGCCATGTCACCGACGACTTTGCTGCTGGGGGTGACCTTGACGATGTCGCCGAACATCCGGTTGACGGTTGCATACATGCTGGCCACCTCACGCCAGCGATCCTCCAGATGCAGAGCTTTGGCCTGCTGCTTGAGATTGGTGTACTGGCCTCCGGGCATTTCGTGTTCATAGACCTCGGCGGTGCCGGTTTTGATGTCTTCCTCGAAGGGGTAATAGAGTGCTCGCACGCGTTCCCAGTAGTCGCTGACCCGGTTGGCGGCCGGAAGGCTGATCTGCGTGTCGCGCGGGGTGTTGGCCAGCGCGGCGACAATCGAATTCAGGTTGGGCTGGCTGGTCTGTCCGCTCAACGCGGCCATGGCGGCATCGGCAATATGCACGCCGGCATCGGCGGCGCGGAGCACCGAGGCGGCGTTGATTCCGCTGGTGTCGTGGGTGTGGAAGTGGATCGGAACCCCCACCTCTTCGCGCAGCGCCTTCACCAGGGCGTAGGCCGCATAGGGCTTGCAAAGGCCGGCCATGTCTTTGATCCCCAGGATGTGCGTTCCCATCCGGACCAGTTCGCGGGCCATGCGGACGTAATACTTCAGCGAGTATCTGGTGCGCCTGGGATCAAGGATGTCGCCGGTGTAGCAGATGGCGGCTTCGCACAGGGCATCGGTCTGCGATCGCACGGCGTGGATGGCGACTTTCATGTTGGCCGGGACGTTCAGGGAATCGAAGATGCGGAACACGTCGATTCCCGCCTCGGCCGATCGCCTGATGAACTCGACGACGACGTTGTCGGGATAACTGGTATATCCCACCGCGTTGCTGCCGCGCAGCAGCATCTGAAAGAGGATGTTAGGAATTCGCGCCCGGAGCTGTGCCAGGCGTGCCCAGGGGTCTTCCTGGAGGAAGCGCATGGCGGTGTCGAACGTGGCGCCGCCCCACATTTCCAGGGAAAACAGGCCCGGAAGCTCGCGGGCGATGAACGGTGCGATCGCCAGCATGTCGAAGGTGCGCAGGCGGGTCGCCAGAAGGGACTGATGGGCGTCCCGCATCGTGGTGTCGGTCAACAGCAGCCGCTTCTGCTTCAGAATCCATTGGCAGAACTCGCGCGCACCCAGCTTCCGCAGCAGATCGCGTGTGCCCGCTGGACAGGCAGACCGCGCCGCACGCTCGACCACCGATGTATCCGTAGGCCGCGGGACGATCGGTTCCGGGAGCGGCCGCCTGGGATCGAACTTGCCCTTCACATCCG
>JAVQWE010000408.1:0-3100 GCA_033579175.1 Phycisphaerales bacterium
ATTTCCAACTGTGCGGTGTGACCGGGCTGCCCCGGCCAGGCGTCGGTCAGGAGTTCAAACGCCAGCGGCATCAGGCGATTGAGCTTGGGTAACGCGCCGGTGGATGATGCTTGCAAAGAACGAAACGCGGGAATCAACCGTTGTCGAACCACCGCATCTATCTCACTGATATTGCAGACATAGCTGCTGTGCGGATGCGGCTGCCCCGACAACGTCACCGCGACGCGCAGGAACTGTCCCCAGCCGCGGTGTGCCGGGTTTCCGCCAAAGCTGTTCGCTCCCGGCAGATCCGATGCTTCGGCGCATCCATCGATCAAGGAAAACCGCACTTCCCGGGTCAGTCGAAGCATCGATCAGAGTATACGCCTGGAACGATGCAAGGGCAGGTCGAAATGCTGTGAAGAACGTCCGGAAGCACGTTCTGCCCGGTTGGAAACGGGGCATTATTTACATCGACCGCAGCCGCGGGAAAGTGGCGATCCGCGTCGATTTCTGCGATAATTCGTGCTGGTCAGCCGCCTTTATTCAAGCGGACACCTGGAGAGAAATGGATGTCTGAACCCACGACTCAAACCACGTCTGCGCCCGGTGAATACACCGAGGACATGATCAAAGTGCTGGAAGGAATCGAGCACGTCCGCACCCGTCCGGCGATGTACATCGGGGATACGACCTCACGTGGGCTGCATCATCTGATCTGGGAAATCGTTGACAATGCGATCGACGAAGCGATGGCCGGGTTCGCGCGGTCGATCCACATCACAATCAACGCGGATAACTCCGTGACGGTCACGGATGACGGGCGCGGAATCCCGGTGGGTATCCATCCGACAGAGAAGATCCCGACGGTTGAAGTCGTGTTCGCCAAGCTCGGCGCTGGGGGCAAGTTTGAACATAACGAAACCTCGGCCTATCGCACCACAGGAGGGCTGCACGGCGTCGGGGCGAGTGTGGTCAACGCCCTGTCGGAATGGCTCGAGGTGGAAGTGGCGCGCGAGGGGCGCCTGCATCACATGGAGTTTGAGCGGGGGCGCAAGGCCAGCGACCTGAAGGTCATCGGCAAGGCGGCGCGAACCGGCACGCGCGTCACGTTCAAGCCGGACAGCCAGATCTTTCCCGATACGGATTTCAAGTATGAAATCGTCCAGAAGCGCGCCCGCGAGCTGGCCTACCTGAACGAAGGGGTGCAGATCATTGTCGAAGATGAGCGCGCCGGCAAGCGCGACGAGTTCAAGTTCGAAAAAGGCCTGATCGCTTACGTCGAATACCTCAATGAGGGCAAGAATGTCCTCACTCCGGTGATCTCTTTCAAAAAGGAAGACCCTCAGACGCGCCTGCTCGTTGAGCTGGCGATGCAGTACAACGATGGCTACGCCGAGACCATCGAGAGCTTCGCCAACAACATCAACACCCACGAAGGTGGCACGCACCTGAGCGGTTTCAAGACGGCTTTGACGGGAACGATCAACCGCTACGCCAAAGCGGCCGGATTCATCAAGGGCGAGATGACTCCCACCGGCGACGACCTGCGCGAAGGTCTGATCGCCGTACTGAGTGTGAAAGTCCCCGAACCGCAGTTTGAGGGTCAGACCAAAACCAAACTGGGCAACAGCGAGGTCGAGGGGTTTGTCAGCACCGCCGTCAATGAATACCTGAGCCGGTTCCTTGAGGAGAATCCGAAGGAAGCCAGAACGATCGTGGAAAAAGGTCTCAAGGCGGCCGAGGCGCGCGAGGCCGCGCGCAAAGCGCGCGAGCTGACCCGACGCAAAAACGCGCTGGAAGGCAATTCCCTGCCCGGCAAGCTGGCGGACTGCCGCAGCAAGTCCAACGAAGAAACCGAGCTGTTCCTCGTAGAAGGTGACAGCGCCGGGGGCAGCGCCAAACAGGGCCGTGACAGCGAGATTCAGGCGATCCTGGCGCTTCGGGGCAAGCTGCTGAATGTGGAAAAGGCCAATCTCGTGAAAGTGCTGGGGCACGACGAAATCCGCACCATCATCAGTGCCCTGGGTTGCGGCATCCGCGATGATTTCGACGAATCCAAGCGTCGCTATGGCAAGCTGATCATCATGACCGACGCGGACGTCGATGGCAGCCATATCCGAACCCTTCTGCTGACGTTCTTTTTCCGGCACATGCAGGAGCTGATCAAGGCCGGGCGGGTGTACGTGGCCCAGCCGCCGCTGTATCAGGTCACGCGCAAGAAGAAAGTGGAATACGTGCTCAACGAGCGGGAGATGCGCCGCACACTGACTGAACTGGGCCTGGAAGGGACCACACTGCTCGTCCGCGATGCCGACACAGGCAAGGAATCGCGTCGGATCACCGGCAACGAGCTTCGACGGGTGGTCGAACTGCTCAACCGTCTGGAAGAATTACTCACGATCGTCCGTCGTCGAGGAATTGATTTTGCCGGGTTCCTGGCACGACGGGATGCCCGCGGCAACCTCCCGCGGTATCACGTCGTGATCGACGGAGAAGACTTCTTCCCCCACACCGAAGCCGAACGCGCCGAGCTGCTGCGGGAGCGCAACGTCGTGTTCGACGGGGATGCGGCATCGAACGGCAACGGCGCCACCAACGGCGAGCCGCGCGGCCGATTGCAGAAAAATAATGAGCTGCATGAGGTGCGCGATCTGGAACGTCTGTTTGCTGAACTCCGGCAGTTCGACCTTTCGATCGAAGATTACTTCCTTACTCAGGAAGAGAGCATTACGGGGGAAAAGCTGGCGACGCGCTATGCCCTCCTGCAGGAAGGCAAAACCATCGACGTGGCCGGGGTCGGGCAGATCCTCCCGCAGATTCTGGCGATCGGCAAGCAGGGCATTGAGGTGAAGCGATTCAAGGGCCTTGGTGAGATGAACGCGGAAGAACTCTGGGAAACCACGCTCGATCCGGCCCGCCGCGTACTGCTGCGGGTTACCCTGCAGGAAGCCGGCGAGGCCGAGAAGATGTTCAGTGTGCTCATGGGAGAGAATGTGGAACAACGGCGACAGTTCATCGAAGATCACGCCTTAGAAGTGAAGAACCTGGATGTTTGAGCCTTGGGCGGGGGGGGTGAAGCGGCTCAGGTAGCCTTCTGTAGGCATGCCCGCCGTTGCAT
>JAVQWE010000409.1:0-3088 GCA_033579175.1 Phycisphaerales bacterium
CTTCAGAAACGGCCGGGCGAAGGTGGAAATCGCCGTGGCACGAGGGAAACAGCGCTTTGACAAGCGAGCGGCCATCCGCAAGCGGGAAAGCGACCGTGAGCTGCGCCGGGCGCAACGATCGCGGGGATAAGCCTTTCCCTCTGCCAACACTGCCGTCCTTGAGCCACCCCGTCAGCCGGCGCAGGCCGTTTTCCCTTTGGTACGATTCGTTATCATCGCATCCATGTCTGAATCTGCACCCGAGAAAGAGCGACAGGGCCTCGACTTCATTCGAAGGATCGTCGAAGAGGATATTCGAACGGGAAAATGGGGTGGGAAGGTGGTCACCCGCTTCCCGCCCGAACCCAACGGCTATCTGCACATCGGACACGCCAAGAGCATCTGCCTCAACTTCGGCATCGCCGAGGAATACGGCGGAACCTGCAATCTGCGTTACGACGACACCAACCCCGAAACTGAGGAAATCGAGTACGTCAAGTCCATTGAAGCGGACGTCCGCTGGCTCGGCTTCAACCCGGCCAAGGTCGTCTGGGCCAGCGACTATTTCGATCAGATGTATGAATACGCCGTCGAGCTGGTCAAGAAGGGTAAGGCATACGTGGACGATCAGGATGCCGAGCAGATCCGCATCGGCCGCGGCGGTCTGAGCGGTGGCACGAACTCGCCGTACCGGGACCGCTCGGTGCAGGAAAATCTTGATCTGCTGGAGCGGATGAGGCGCGGGGAGTTTCCCGATGGGGCCAAAGTGCTGCGCGCCAAGATCGACATGTCATCGCCCAATTTCAATCTGCGCGATCCGGTGATGTATCGGATTGTGCACGCAGAGCACCACAACACGGGCCGGAAATGGTGCATCTACCCCATGTATGACTGGGCACACGGGCTGGAAGACTCGATCGAAGGCGTCACCCATTCCCTCTGCACCCTGGAGTTCGAAAACCATCGCCCGCTGTACGACTGGTTCATCGACGCCATCAACGAAGGCCGCACCGACGATGGCAGCGGGCCGTGGGGAAAAAAGATTCATCACAGCCAGCAGATCGAATTTGCCAAATTGCAGCTCTCCTACATCCTGCTGAGCAAGCGCAACCTCCGGCGAATGGTGGAGGAGGGAATCGTTTCCGGCTGGGACGATCCGCGAATGCCCACGATCAGCGGGTATCGCCGTCGGGGCTTCACACCCGAAGCGATTCGCGCCTTCTGCAAGCACATCGGCGTGAACAAGTTTGACAGCATCATCGAGCACAGTGTGCTGGAGGACTTTCTCCGTGCCGATCTGAACAAGAAGGCTCCCCGGGTGATGGGAGTGCTGCGACCGTTGAAGATTATCCTGATCAATTACCCGGAAAATCAGGTTGAAGAACTGGATGCCGTCAACAATCCGGAAGACCCATCAGCCGGCACACGCAAAGTGCCCTTCACCCGCGAGCTGTATATCGAGCGAACCGATTTTGAGGAAACCCCCCCGCCGAAATTCTTCCGGCTTTCTCCCGGCAGAGAGGTGCGCCTCCGATGGGGTTATTTCATCCGCGCTGAGAAGGTCATCAAGGATGCTTCCGGTAACATTGTCGAAGTGCATTGCACCTATGACCCCGCCACCCGCGGGGGGGATGCCCCCGATGGCCGGAAGGTCAAGGGGACCATCCACTGGGTGTCGGCGGCCCACGCCATCGACGTCGAGGTTCGCCTGTATGACCGCCTGTTCCTCGTCCCTGAACCGGCCAAGGCGCCGGAGGGCAAAGACTGGACTGCCAACCTCAACCCCAACTCGCTGGAGATCATTCCCCATGCCAAGCTCGAACCGAGCGTGAAGGGCGCGCCCGTGGGCAAGCACTATCAATTTGAACGTCACGCGTATTTCGTCGTGGATAAAGACTCAACCCCCCAGAAGCTGGTTTTCAACCGGTCGGTCTCTCTGAAGGACTCCTGGGCCAAAGAACAGCAGAAGACGAAGTAGAACTTCCGTACAAGTTCTCAAAACCTCGCTGAGCCGGGCGCTCCCACGCTGGCTTGTCTGGACCGAAGATTCCAGCGTGAGGCCGCAGCCTGCGTGCTGGAATCCGCCTCCGGGCGTCAACTCGGTGGTTCCTCCGGCCCGCCTGTTGTGCTCAGGACCGACACCCAGCACGGATCCCTTGCCCACGCGCGACGTCTGGACTGCAGTCAGGAAAAGTACGCCGCTCCATTTTGTCAGCAGAATGCTCACAATCGTGGTCGATTTTCGGGAAAAAACCGCTCGTAAGTCCCTGTCAGCAAATCAGTTACAACACGCCCTCCAGGAAGCCCCAGGATTGATTTTCGGTGCCTGTCAGGTGTCAGAACACGTCGGCCCGCGCAAACGCGCCAGAATCGTTCCCAAGCCCGCGGCGGGCAAGTCGATTCCCGGAAGCTCCCTCCCGAACCCTCATCCCCCAGCCAATTCCAGGCAGCGCCCGATCCTTCGAAGCGTCGATTCCTTGCCGATCAGCTCCAGGCTCCGTCCCAGCGACGGGGAGATTGTGCCCCCCGTGACAGCCACGCGGATCGGTTGAGCCACCTTTCCAAGCCCCAGTTGCTTCGATTCCGCATAATGCCTGACGGCAGCTTCGATGCTCTCATGCGTCCAGGGTTCGAGAGCTTGCAGCGTCGAGGTCATTTCTCGAAGCACCGCCAGACCTTCTCCGCCGTTTTTCTTCAGCACCTTCTCCACGGCATCCGGCTGATAGACGATCTGCTCGTCGCGCAGAAACAACCCCCGGCATTTGTCATCTACGTCACGGAAAATCCGGAAGCCCGCGCACATCGTCAGAGCTGCCGACAGCCTTTCGTCATTTGCTCCGGCCAGGGAGGAATCAGGATTGCACGAAAGGAAGTCCTTGAACCCTGCCAGCAGACGCTCGGCCGACGCCGACGCAACCGCTGCGGTGTTGAACGCCAGAAGCTTGTCCCTGTCGAACTTCGCTGCGGATTTGTGCACCCCGGAAAGGTCGAATCGCGCGATCATCTCCTCGACGGTCATTTTTTCGATGTTTTCCCCGGNGTTCCAGCCGACCAGAGCCAGGAAATTCAGCAGCACTTCCGGCAAGTAGCCGTTCTTGCGGAAATCATG
>JAVQWE010000410.1:0-3087 GCA_033579175.1 Phycisphaerales bacterium
CCGCGTCCCGACCTTCCAGGATCTTCTTGCGAACCTCCTGAGCCGCGGCCTTGATGTCCTGCATCTTCTTGCGGGCGCGGGTGCCGGCCGCCTTGTTTCCGCCGGAGGCTTTCTGCACGTCCTCTTCCGCCTCGGCAACCAAACGCTTGAGGGTTTCAAACTCTTCCATGCGACCTCCGTTCTGACTGGGAACAGCCCAATGACCATACGAATGCCTGAGCGGTTGTCAAATCCAACTGGAAGGCCCACCCCCGGCTGCCACCCCACGCTGGCGGCCGCCGCCCTGCTTTCAGGCGCTCCCCTGTCCCGCGCAGCCGGTCGATGGCCGATCTTCATCCCCCTCGAACATGCCGGTGGAAGGCCTGCATGAGCTGAACGGTAACCGGACCGGCCTGCCCCCTTCCAATCACTCGGCCGTCTACCCGCGTGATCGGGATTAACTCCACGCCTGTGCCGGTGGCGAAAAACTCATCAGCCGTGTAGACATCGAATCGGGTCAGCGAGCGTTCCATGCACGAAATCCCGGCCGAGCCGGCCAATTTCATGACCGTCTGACGAGTAATGCCCTCGAGCGTGCCATCTGCCAGGGGCGGGGTATACAGCCGACCATCCCGCACCGTAAACACATTGGCCGCCGTCAGTTCTGACACGTGGCCGAGGTGATTCAACACAAGGGCATCGTGCACCCCGGCGTCATTGGCATCGATCTTTGCCAGGATGTTGTTCAGATAGTTCAGGCTCTTAACCCGCGGGCTTGTGGCGTTGTTGTGGTTGCGTACCCACGCCGATGTGATCACCGAAATGCCCTTCTCGTACATCTCCGGCGGGTACATCACAATCTTGTCGGCGATGATGTAGACTGCCGGCTGGGGTGCTTTGCGGGGATCAATACCCAAGTCCCCCACCCCGCGGGTAGCCACGGGGCGGATGTAACAATCCGTAAAACCGTTGGCCTTGACCGTCTGCTCAACGGCGGCGGCGAGCTGCTGGGGGCTGTAGGGCAAAGCCAGCCGGATCGCCTTCGCGCAGTCAAAAAACCGGCGGATGTGAGCCTCCAGCTCGAAAATCCGCCCGTTGTAGGCCCGGATGCCCTCAAAAACACCGTCGCCATAGAGCAGGCCATGGTCATAGACGTTGACGACGGCCTTTTCCCGGTCCACAAGCTGCCCGTTGAGCCAGACCTTCAGGGACATCGCAGCCTCCACTGATCAATTCTACCCGATGCCGAAGCACAGCGGGAAGACCCGCCGCGGGTCGCGCGGGCTGCGCCGCCGTCCGGCCTCAATCTGCCCGATGAAGCAGACCCTCGCGCAACACGAGGACCCGATCGGCAGTGCGGGCCAGCGCGCGATCATGAGTCACCATCACGATCGTCTGCCCGGCCGTGCGGTGCAGCTTTTCCAGAACCGACATGATCTGCCGGCCGGTTTCGTCGTCGAGGTTTCCGGTCGGCTCATCGGCGAAGAGGACGCGCGGCTGATTCATCAGGGCCCGGGCGATCGCGACGCGCTGCCGTTCGCCGCCAGACAGCTGCGAGGGACGATGGCGAAGCCGGTGGTCCATCCCCAGAGAGGCGAGTATTGCCGCTGCCCGCTCGCGAAGTTCCGACTTTCTCGCCCGGAATGCCAGCCACGAATGCTGCACCATTGCCGCCAGCATGGTGTTCTCGATCACATTCAGCTCCGGCAGCAGATGGTAGAACTGAAACACGAAGCCGAATTCGCGATTCCTCACCGCGGCGCGCTCCGCCGAGGTGGCTTTGTCCAGGTCCCGGCCGGCGTACTCAATGATCCCGGCATCCGCCCTGTCCAGCGCCCCCAGAATATGCAGCAAAGTGCTCTTGCCCGAACCGCTCCGTCCTTCGATCGCAATGAACTCTCCCCCTCGGATCGAGACGTCCACCCCTCGAAGCACGTCGATTCGGGCGTCTCCCATGACGAACGACTTGCGCAAACCCGAAGCGCGCAGAATCGTGCCGGTGGTCGCCTGAACTGGAGTTTTGGTGATCTGTGACATCAGGCTGCCCGATGACCCTGGTTTGCCTCGGACGCAGGCAGGCTGCGCAAGCCGGGCGGCGTCGCCTGTCGCGGGCGTGAGCCTTGATCCGCCGCCCCTGGCACTAGGGGCTGCATGCCGGATTCGCCGGAGTTCAGGATCATACGTGCGATCCTTCGTTCATGGGCGGCGGGCGTCAGACTCACTCCCAACGAAGCGCCTCCACGGGATTGAGCCGGGCTGCGCGAATCGCCGGCACCAGAGCCCCGATGACGCTGGAGATTACCGCGACGATGAAAATCACGGCCGCTTCACGGGGATTGATCGTATTCGGAATTGTATCGAACGCATACGTCTCCGGGTCCCACATCTTGAACCCCAGCAGCCGGCCCATCTGCTCATGAATCCAGTTGATGTTGCGGACGATCAGCCACCCTGCCAGCGTCCCCAGCACCGCGCCGGTCAGTCCGATGGCCAGACCATACCCCAGAAACACCTGAGCCACTCCTGTGGATGTGGCGCCGACACTCTTGACGATGCCGATGTCCCGGGTCTTTTCCACGACGATCATGAAAAAGATACAGAAGATCAGGAATATGGCGACGACACTGATGATGCCGAACAACATCGTGACGAGAATCTTCTCCTTTTCCACTGCCGCGATGAAGCGCGCGTTCACCTCGCGCCACAACAACACCTTGATCGGTGCACCGAATGTTGACGATTCTTCGTGACTCTCAAAAGGCAGGTTGCGCTCCATTGCGATCCGTTGCACGATCTGTTCGATCTTCGCTCTCGTCGCTTCCAGATCGGCCCCCGGCCTCAACCCGATGGCTATCTCGTTGGTCCGGGCAGGCTCGTCACCATACGCGTCCATCTTCAGGTCCTTCTGAAGAGTCTCGAACGGCACGTAGACCGTCTTGTCGTCGATCTGCCAGATCTGAGTCCGGCTGTCGTCCACGATCCAGTAGGGCCGCTGGACCTTATCCTGCAGATCGAAAGTGCTGGAGTCTTCGCTGATGCCGACCACGGTCAGCATCATGGGCAGACGGTACATCAACGGCGGGCGTTCGAGCTTGCCTTCTTTGTCCT
>JAVQWE010000411.1:0-3078 GCA_033579175.1 Phycisphaerales bacterium
CACTGTCCAGCGCGTGATCGTCGTGCAGCACATCATTCACGTGAATTTCCTCGATCTTGGCCACGCAGCCGATGTCGCCGCAGATAATCTCCGGAGCTTCGCGATGCTCCTTGCCCTGCAGGTGAAACACATGCCCGAGTTTGATGGGCTTCTTATTGTGCCCGATGAACACCTGAGACTGGCCTGTCACCTTCCCCTGATGCACCCGGAAGACCGCCAGTTTGCCCACGAACGGGTCGGCCGTCACCTTGAACACATGGGCCAGCAGCGGCCGCTGGGATTCTTCGCGGATTTCGTAAGGTTTCTGGTTCTCCCCCTCGCCGACGAGAAACTGCGGCATGTTGCCTTCCAGCGGACTTGGGAAATGCTTGACGATGGCATCGAGCAGCTCGGAAACCCCCACGCCGTTCTTGGCATCCGTGAAGAGAATCGGCACGACGTGTGCCTCGTTCATCGCTTTCTCAAACGGCGCATGCAGGGCCTGATAATCCGGCTCTTCTCCGCCGAGGTACTTTTCCATCAGCTGTTCGTCCATCTCAACGATCTGGTCGAGAATGGCCGCGTGACAGCGCTTGACGCTGTCGAAATCGCTTTCACCGGAGGCGTTCAGCAGGCATTCCACGACGGCCTTGCCCCCGCCGGTGGGAAGGTTGATCGGCAGGCATTCCGGGCCGAAGGTTTCCTGAATCCGCCTGATCAGCCCGGGGAGATCCAGATCCGGCAGATCAATCTTGTTGATGATGATGGCCCGGGGCAGGTTGCGTTCGCGAGCGGCTTCCATCATCCGGCGGGTGACCACCTCGATGCCGGACTGGGCGTTGATGACCACGGCGACCGTCTCCACCGCCGGCAGGCAGGCAATCGCCTGTCCGATCAGGTCCGGGGAACCGGGGGTATCGATGAGGTTGATGCGTTTGCCCAGATGGTCGGCGTGAAGAATCGAGGAATAGATTGAATGCCGGTGTTCCTTCTCTTCCTTTTCAAAGTCACTGAAGCTGGTGCCGTCGACCGGCGATCCCTTGCGATTGACAGTTCCGGATGCGAACAACAGGGCATCCACCAGTGTGGTCTTGCCACTTCCGCCGTGGCCGGCGATCAGAACATTCCTGATGTCACCTGTCGTGTAAGCAGGCATGAGACGGCTCCATTCGCGGGGATGCCGGCGGGCGTCCGACGCCACCCCGTCGGTTGCGTTTACTCCAGCGCCAGAAAGGAACCCGGCGGGAAGACGCCACCACCGCCAGGCCGCAACGTACTTTAGCGACTTGGCACCCCAAGTGCTAACGGATCAATAACACGCGTCGTCAGGTCAGGGGCTGATCGGGAAGGCCCTGGAATCAGGCTGCTCACCCGGGTCTGATGCTGTCAAACCATCCGGATTTCCAGCTTGCCCGGACGTTTGCCGAGCGTTCGCTCCAATGCCAGATCGTGGGCTTCATGATAGTGGCTCACCAGCCGCTCCCAATCGAACAGATCGCTGAGCCGCTCCACCCGATTCCGTAACTCAATGCGCTGCCTGCGGTTAAGCGAGCAGAACTGCATCAGGTAGCCCACCAGGTCCTCGCAGCAATCCTCGAACGAGCGTTGGCGCCGGCGGAGAACCACGATCCCGTTCTCATCGTGGCGGTCAATGTGCCGCTGAACGTAGGCCCCGAAGCCGCTGAGGTCGGTCGTCACGGCCGGCACCCCCAGCGCCACGGCTTCCAGCGGTGTATAACCCCATGGCTCATAATAACTTGGGAAGATTCCCAGGTGGCATCCTCGGACGAAGCTGTCGTAATCGAGGCTGATCAGCGGGCTGGTGGCCGAGAGAAACTCCGGGTGGAAGACGATTTTCACCGGGTCATCGGCGGCGTTGAAGAGCTGCCGATGCCGGATGTGTCGGAGAATCACATCGTTCTCATCCACCAGATCATGAGTGACCACCAGGGGCTGGCGATGGGTTCGCCAGGCGTGCATGGCGCGTTTGAGCTTGACCGAAGCGTCGGGGGTGATCAGATCGGACAGCGCCGGCAGCCGGCCGGTCAGCGCGCTTTGCAGGAGCCGCTTGCCCATGGCCCGTTCCTGTTCGAGGCAGGTGTTCTGCAACTCGCGGAACTGCGCCTGACTGCGCAGCGCCTCGACGTTGAAGTGCCGGTTGGCCGCCCGCGTGATGATGAACGCCACAATCGTCGGGGGGTTGGATACGCGCTTCAGCCGCTGGTTCAGCCGGTACAGGGCTTCGATGTACAGGTCCATCCCCTTGTTTTTGTATTCGTAGCGTCCGCTGGTGAAAAAATAGAGCGTGTGATCGAGGTCAAAGGTGTAACTGGGGAAGAAATGCCCCATGACGAACTGATGGATGCGCTCCTTGTACTGCGCGTGCAGGTTCTGGAACTCATGCAGCGCGTGAAAACGGGTCAGATTCAGGCCGTTGGGAGTAATCACGTCGGCCGGCCGGCCCAGCAGTTGCGTGGCCTCTGCCGCCGTCACTTCGCTGACCGTCGTGAACACCACCGCCGCATGTGCCGCGGCTTTTTCAATCTGATGGCGTGGCAGGATGCGGTACTGATCGGCCAGCCGGTCGCCCTCTAGAAAGGGCAGGTGATCGTAAAAAAAGGGGTTGTCGCTGGCCAGATAACGCCCCAGCAGCGTGGCGTGGGTCGTGAAGACGGTGGTCACCGGAAGGCGCATGTGGGCCAGTCGCGGCACGGCGGCGCCGCCCATCCACTCGTGAAAGTGGGCCAGGATCGGCTGTTCGCCCTTCACTTCGCAGAGCTGGCGGAAAAACTCAGCCACCGTGAAGCCGAAGGCCACGACATCGTTGGTCTCGCCGTCGCCGTCCGGCACACTGATCCCGTGATCCTTCCAGAACAGATACTTGTCCTCGTTCAGCCGCGGATAACGCGAGCGGTGATCCAGCAGAATGACCCTTGGCCGGCCCGCGATAAGCCACCGGCCGTAGTGGCAGTTGATGCCGCTGGCGCGCAATCGGTCGAGCACATCACGGATGATTCCCTCGGTCGGTCGTTCTTCGAATTCCACCGCCGCCGTCGCGGGGTTATATGGGCCGATCAGGCAATAGCGGTCTCCCCAGCG
>JAVQWE010000412.1:0-3073 GCA_033579175.1 Phycisphaerales bacterium
ACAGTCGATGGTAATCGTGTGCGGACCGATCCGGGAGAGGTCTACGACCGCCCGCAGACTCCGACCGATCATTCGTTCGATTTCCGTGCCGCGGCTGTCGGTATGACCGCTGCGCGGCCATTGCTTGCGACTGGCGACGCAACCGGGCAGCATCACGTAATTGGCCGTCACCCAGCCACCGGGGGTGCTGTCTTTCATCCAGGGAGGCAGCTCGCGAACGAGGCTGGCCGTTGCCAGAATCAGAGTATTCCCCTGCTGCCAGAGAACGCTGCCCGCCGGCGCGGAGGTGAATTGGCGGGTCACGCGGATGGGTCGGAGCTGGTCGTTGGCCCGTCCGTCGGAACGCATTGCGGCAACGATCATATGCGCCGGTGTCGTTGGCGCGAAGGATTCGCTCAAGAGGGGGTTTCATCGGATGCCGGGGCATCCAGAACCACGATCGTCCGAGCCAGAACATCGCCAAGCCGCTGACGCAGCGGCGAGAAGAGGATGAGCAGGGCCAGCGGCAGGGCCGGCAGCACGTCCACGACGCGCAAGGCGTGTCTGATCAGCAGCGCGCTCTTGCGGGGGGGATCGCCCTCCAGCGTCACCACGCGCAATCGACAGATGAGCTTGCCAAGGGAACGCGCCGTAGCCAGCTCCAGCAGCGTCGTGTGTGTCAGATAGATCGCCACCGCCCCCAGTAGGGGATACATCACTTGATCCGCGGTCAAGGAATCGCCCTGCTGGCTTTCTGGAGTGAACCAGGCGAAGACGGCAATCAGCGGAATCGCGTCAATCAGGCCTGCCGCCGCCCGACGGGGCAGCGGCGCCAGCATCCAGCGTTGCCGGCCGAATCGCAGAGGCTCTTCTTCCTCCCGACGAAAGATCGCCGCCGTGAGCATCAGTGCACACAACACCATCAGCACGACGGACCACCGGCTGATGGGCGGTGCCGGAGGGGGCGGAGTGCGACCCAGTTCCTGCACTCCCGCGACCGTCGAACCTTCCAGCGAGAACGCTTCCTCGAAAAGCCGGCCGCCCTTCAGCGCCACAACGCGGAGATTCCCTGCGAAATAACTGGCCGATCGATGCTCGCCGGCGGTCGGCGTGCTGCCCCGCAGGACGATCGGCGGCCCCCAGCGTTCGCGTCGCAGGTGAAGCTCTCCGGCTGAATCGGCCGGCGCCACCCACAACATGGGGGTCGGTGCGTTTCCGAGCAGGCGAAAATCCGTGATTTCAAAATCCGTTTCAACCCGCTCCACGGGGGACCATTCATCCGCCCGATCCAGACGCGTGAACCCGATGCTGCGATCGGACTCCCGCCAGGCGAGCATGGGCCGTCCGTCGAAGACGGCAAGCGACAGGGGCGAATCGTGCCGGACCTCCGTTGGGGCCGGGGCATGCGGCTTCCAGGAACCTCTTTCAAAGCGAAAGACGGGCATCGAGATGGCAGGGCCTTGGCGGGCTTGATCGTCCGTCAGGGGAAGGGACACCCCCAACGCCCAGAAGGCCTGTTGATCGCCGGCCAACGCCCGTAACGCAGCCGGTCCCGGCAGGCGCAGCCCACTGCTGCTTCCTCCCGGCCATGCCAGCAGCCACGTGCCGTCATCCATCAGCACCGCCAGGTTGTTATTGTGGGGGGCCAGGTCGATCACCCGACCCCGCAAGACCGATACAAGCTGCCACGCCGGAGTGTTCGCCTGCCGCACTCTCACGGCGGTTCGAACGTAGTTCTGGCTGCCTCCCGGAGGCAGAACCTGAGCCACCCAATAGCGGTTTTCGCTGGCGCAGGTGAGTACATCGCGACGGGCGGTTGCCTGGCCGGTCGCGGTCAGACTCAGAAGACAGATCAGGCTAACGCGCAGGGGAATCATCGACGCATATACTGTTGGTAACCCCTGCTCCCTCGGGGCCGGGAAAGCGAATCGATCCCTCCCGCGGAACGCCGTTGTGGGAAAGTCTGACGGTGGACAGGTCCAGCTTCAGACGCGCCTGTCGATCCGGGAAGAACAACTGATACTGCGTGGCGATCATCGCCTCGGTGTCGGCGATGGGTCGATGGTTCAGCAGATAGGCTCGCAGGACGATCCGCCCGTGGGTGTCGAAGAGAAGAACCAGTTTGGGCAGCTTGGTTCGACGATCGAACCAGATCTCCCGCTGTGCCAGAAGCCGATCGCGACCGCGCGTATGCCAGATGAACATGTAGGCGTCGGCGTCGTTGTTGAAGCGCATGACCGGCATCGGCTCCCGAAGGAAATCGGGATCAAACTCCCCGATCGCCAGTACTTCCGACAGCAGATCGGGGCGAATGGGAAGCCTGCGCGTGTCCGCCCTCTCCAGATTGGCGACGCTGCCATGCCACATGGTATCGGCCTCGGGCCGAACGATCATCCAGTAGTGCTCGGCCGTTGTGCCGAGTTCAAAAACCTGGCCGGCCACGTCTTTCCTGCCCACGAGTCGGAATTCGGCCGGTTTGCGACGGAGCAACGTAAGCTCACCATTGACGAACTGTCGTCGGCCGGAGTCATCGACGAGGTCCGCCTCGAAATACCCCTTCGCCCAGAGCGTGGGAATCCGGCGGTTGTTGGCGTTGATGGCTTCGACGACCGCATCCATGGTCTCGGTCGGGCCGAAATAGCCGGCCGGCTGAGCCGTTCGCGTGGGTCGGCAGGCGATGGCGCTGCATGCCAGCAGTCCGAACACAACCAGACGGAAGCACAGCCTCGCAGGGGCCTGCCTGGCGCACAGCGCCGGCCGGAACGGTCTGCCAGGCGCATGCCGCCATTCTTTCAGCCCGCCACCCGATTCAGGAAGGTTCATCTGTGTTGATCAGCGGTTACAGTTCAGAATTCAGAATCTGGCCGAGCTGTTGAGTTACCTCACCAAGCTGGTCCTCAGTGAGCTTGGGATCAATCATCTGCAGCGGCTCATCGCGACCTTTGAGCCGGACGGTCCAGATCTCGCGCCCGCTCTCGACACGAGAGGTTTCAAAATTCAGCAGGCGCTTGCGCATCAGGATCAGGCCCAGAACAAAACGGAAACTCACCTTCGCCGGCTCGGAGGCGTCTGCGAGGCGCTCAAACAGGTCCCC
>JAVQWE010000413.1:0-3061 GCA_033579175.1 Phycisphaerales bacterium
GTGAGACAGTGCGCTCCAACTGGCCGAGCTGGCCGATCAGCTGCTGCCGCTGCCCCAGCACCTGCAGCAGACTTTCGGCATCGCCATTGAGCACGTGCTCGTGCTGCGCTTCGATCAGGCGCGAGAGCTGGCGGTAACAGCCACGCTGACTCTCGATTGCCTCGATGATGATCTGTGCCTCTGTCATGCAGACTTCCACCGACCTGACCAAGCCCTCCGCGAACGCGCCGGCGCACAGCCGGTCTGCCCTTGCAACTCTGCAGCAGCGGCATTCACCAGATGCCGGCCTCGCTGGTCCATTTCAACTGTCTTTCCCAGTACTCCCGGGGCATGGCGAAGGTTCCGTCCTTGAACGTTTCCGGGGGCATCCGACGCAACAGATACTTGGCTCGCTCGTTGGCGGCCCGGGCCTGATCCAGCTTACCCATGGCACAATACGCATTGACGATCTGAACGAACGCCGTCAGGGCCGAGGGATCGTTCTGGTACCTCGTGGCAGCGGCGTCGTAGTGGCGGATTGCTTCGTCGTATCGACCCAGATCGAACAGGCAGTCCGCCCGGTAGAAATGAGCAAGCTTCAAATGCAGCCGATCCAGCTCGCGGTCCGGCGTGCGCCCGCGCCACTTTTCGATCACCTGATCGTAAAGAACCCGGGCACGATCGAGCCGCTCATTTCGCGCCTTGGCTGCTTCCGCGGGGTCAACCGGCGGCAGTTCATCAACCGACGCCTGCGCCAGCCGCCCTCGATCGGCGGCCGGATCGATCGCTGCGGCGCTCTTGCGATAGCATTCGGCCGTCAGGAACAGCAGCTGACCGATGCGTTCGTCCTCGGGATAGCGCTGAGTGAATTCCTCCAGTCGTGCGATGGCCTCCTCATAACGCCCCATGCGATGGAACAGCTGCCCCAGTTCCAGCAATCCCTGCCGGAATTCCTGCGAATCCGGCGTGATCAGGGGATTGTTGTCGACCACCCCGATCAGAACCTGCTCCGCCCGTCCATAGGACTCCGGTCCCTTGGCGATCAACGCCTGCGCCAGGGGCACGGCCGATTTGCTTGCCGCCAGGGTTTGTGGATAACGGAACTGATTCCTCTGGAAGGCGGCAATCGCCTTGTCAAACTGCCCGGCGGCCTGAAATGCCCGGCCCAGTCGAAGCAGCGCTTCCGGCGCCAGAGGATCATCGGGGCGTTCTGCGACGAACAGTTCGAGCGTCGCGATCACGGTCTGCGTGTTGCCGGCACGATCATACAACTCAATCCCCTTCCACAAGGCCGTGCCATGGCTGCGATCATCTGCCAGAGTCTGCATGCGGGCGTACGCCACGTAGGCATCGGCCGCACGGTTCAGCGATTCGCGATACTGCTGCTCCTTGCGGATCCGCTCGGAGGGGGGGGACATGCCAAGCTGCCGCTCGAGCTGGCTGGCGCGGCGTTCGTAAGTGTCAGCAAGCCGCGCGTAGAATTGCGCCGGTGGCTGGGGGTCCAGCTCACGCTCAAAGGCCGCCACTTCCAGCGCCGCTGTGAAGTTCTCCCGTGCCACCAGCGAGGCGCCGGCGAGCTGAAGTCCTTCAATGACTTCCCCCTTGAGCCGACCGCGGCTGGGCCGACTCTGAATCTCGTTCACAAGCTGCTGGAAGTCGGCCAGTGCGGCATCGTCCTGACGTGCCATGATCCGGCACATGCCGCGTCCCAGCCGCGCCAGAGGCGCCACCCGCGCATCAGGATGACTGGTGAGGATCGTCTGGTAGAACGACTGCGCAGTGGCCGCATCGCCACGATCCTGATGGATCCGCCCCAGCACGTAGCAGGCATCCGCATCCAGCGGATGCTTCACCTGCAACTCATCGCGTGCGACGCGCAGCAATCGCTCGGCTTCCTCGGTGTCTCCCAGCTTCCAGGCGGCATAACCCATGCGATAGCGCAGGGTCCCGCGCGCCACCGGATCCAGCTCCAGCCGCATCGCTTCATCCAGCACTGCCCGTGCCTGAGCAAATCGACCGTCGTCAATCAGCAGTTGTGCTTTCTCTCCCAACGCCCAGGCACGCTCGGTGTCGGAGATCGCCGATTCAGAAAGATATTTTTCAATCGTACCGGCGGCGCCGGCACGATCCTCCGCAAGGATCTGCAGATCGATAATCTTTCGAGTGAACGGGAGAGCTCGCGCCGGTTCGAAGGATGCAGCCTGCCGGTAATGGCTGATCGCATCTTCCCATCGACCCAGTGCTTCGAAACTCTCGGCCAGGCGGCGATGCACCGCCCCATCCGGCTCCACACCTCGTCCCATCGCCAGCCGCACCTGCTCAATGATCCGAAGGTGATTGGCCGGAACATTCAATCGCTTCTGCTTCTGCTCCGCCGCCAGAGCCTCAGATAACAGCAGATGCAGCCGGCCCTGCTGCGGAATGGAAAGCCGCTCGTTCAACAACACGCGGTTGAGCTGCTCCCTGGCGGCTTCGGGTCGGTCCTGATCGAGCAGCAGCCGGGCAACGTCGATCTTTTCATCCGCGCTCAGACCTGGCTGTGGATCGATGAACAGATACGCTGCGTACCCGAACAACAGCAGCGAAATCACAAGCAGGGGAAACTGCCAGAGTTGAGACAGCCTGGAGGGCGTGGCAGAAATGGCATGCCGCCGAGCCGCCATTGGCTTCCTTGCCTTTCTCGGTCTGTTACCCTGCCCGGAAACAGCAGGCAGAGCCGCGGGGCGAGCCATCCGTGCTCAGCGCGCCGCAGCCGGCGGGCGGCCGACCCCCCGCCGGCGGAGTCAGAACTATAACAAGCTCTTCTGGTTTGCCACTCGGCAAAAAATGAAAATCTTTAAGTGGACGGGGTTACGGCAGCACGCTACAGGATGAACTGACTGGCCACACTGACGAGCCGGGATCGCAGATCAAACAGCACTCCGTCCAGCAGTTTTTGTTCCTCCGGAGTCAGGTTCCCCCGGCACTTTTCTTCCAGAATCCCCAGAAGATCGATCTGATACTTCGCCATATCCAGATCAAGCATCTGTCCCCCGCCGCGAACGGTCAGATCGCCCAAGTACAGCAGCGCCTGAGTCATCAG
>JAVQWE010000414.1:0-3054 GCA_033579175.1 Phycisphaerales bacterium
GTTCTGCCGCAGGATGCGCAGTGCCCACCATCGCAAGCGCGCCTCCTCGCCGGGGGGAATCGGTTCAAGTTCCAGCGGTCTGCCGGCACCGGGCAGGTTGTCGAACTTCCCGGCGCGCATGGCCTCTTCAATTCGCCTTTCGGCGACCCGGCGGAGGACAGATTCCACATCCAGGTGCCTGGACAGCATGTTCACACCTTCACCCGTTTCCACCGACCGCGCTGGAATTGTACGAAAAGCGCCGTGCCGCGTAATGCAATTTCCCCCGATAACAGCAGCCAGATGTCCCCCAGATCGGGCCTTGACCACTGCACCATCGCCAGCAGGCCCAGCAGCCGCACACCCAGCAGGAAGATCAGGTTGATCACCATGACCGTTAACGTGTCGCCGGCGCCCCGCAGGCTCCCACCGAAAATCATCGCCGCGGCAAAGAAGCACTGAATGAATCCCGTATACAGCAGACATTCCGTGGTCAGCTCGACGACCCGCGGATCGTCGCTCATCGCCGCGGCAAAGTGCCGGCCGAACAGGATGTACAGCACGCCGGCAAAGGTCATCATCGAACCTCCCAGCGCGTAAGCCAGCATTGCCGAGCGCTGCGCCCGGCGGGGATCGCGCATGCCCAGGCTCTGGCCGACCATCGTCGTGGCCGCAATTGCCATGGCGAAGCCGGCCAGAAAGCTGAACGCCTCAATCCGCACCGCGATCCCGTGGGCCGCCCCGAACGCCGCCGTGGCATCCAGCCGGTTGATCACCTGAATCAGCACGAAGTTGACTATCCACATGATGGAACTTTCCACCCCGCTGGGCAGCCCGATCCGCAGCAACCGCCGCATGTTGTGCCAATGCGGTCGCAGCCGATGCAGATAGAGCCGTACGCGCCCCCGTCCGACCAGCAGCAGGATCACCTGTAACGTGCCTCCGACGACGTAGCCGCACAGCGCCCCCACGGCGATTCCGGTGAACCCCAGCGCCGGCAACCCTAACCACCCAAAAGCAAGCGTGAACGCCAGCGCAATATTGACTACATCCACCACGATCATGGCGATGGCCGGCCAGATCGTGTCCCCTGCGCCTCGCAGGCACGCGTTGGCCACCATCAGCACGATCATGAACGGCAGGCCGAACGAGATGATCTGAATGTAGGTGCGGGCAAAACCCACGGCTTCATCGGGCAGCCCGGTGATTCGGGCGATCGGACCCGCCAAGGCAAACACCACGAACGCCAGAACCAGCCCCACCGCCAGTGCCAGCCCGATCGATTGCCCGCAGATGCTGTTGGCCAGCCGACGATCTCTGGCGCCGGTGGCACGGGCGATGATCGCGGTGCTGCCCGTGCCCACCGCGCCGGCCACCAGTCCCACGAACCAGAGCAGGTAGGAAATGGTCCCCGCCGCCGAGCCGGCCGCAGTCATCGCCCGACGGGCTGCCTCCACCTCCACGGCAGACATCTGCGGTGTGATTCGGATGAAGTGGTTGGCGATCCAGGTGTCCGCCAGTCCGGCAAAGCCGTGCAGCACCTGTTCGATCAACACCGGCATCGCCAGCACCAGCAACGCACGCAGCAGACTGGCAGTGGATTCACGCGTGGAAACGGGCGTGGTTGTGGCGTCCGGATCGGCCAGCAGCATGATCGGCCGGGGATCATAGCCGCCGCGGGCGCTGCGCGTCAGTCTTCGATGGCCTCCCAGAGCCTTTGGAGCCGATGCGGCGAGACCGGCTGGCTTGTTCCCAATTCCTGAGCGAACAGTGACACGCGCAGTTCCTCAATCATCCATCGAAACTGAACGATGTGTGGATCGCTCGCCAGTCCCGGCCGACGGGAGATCAGGTCGATATAGCGCAATTCGAAAGGTCGAACCTGTGCGGCAAGCTCGGCATCTTTGCCTGACCCGCGGCTTTCAAGCTTTCGAAGCCGCCACTGGGCTGCTTTGAGAAACCGGGGCAAGTGAGGAAGCCAGTCCGGGGGTGTCAAAATAGGGAAATTGGGGGGAATAAGCCGGGCAACCTGCTCCTGAATGTCGCGAATGGCTGGTTGATGCGTTGGGATCCGATCGGATTCCAAGGTTCTGAGCAAGGATTCATGGGCTTCGAGGGTTTCCTGCGTGATCCGAGTGATCTTCTGCTCCGCCGACGGTAACCGCCGCCAAGCCTCGGCGGCCCGGTCTGCAAAATCGACCTGCGATCGCACGATCGAAGCATCGGCACCGAAGAATGCTTCATCGGCGATGGCCAGGAGCATCGCCTCCTGAAGCTCCGTCGTTGCAGCCAATCGCTCGCAATACGCTGCTGACGACATCAATTCGCGCAGATTTTGCGCGATGCGGTCGAACTCCGGTGTCAACTGGATCATGAAGAGTCGGCGCAGCCCGGCGCGAATCGCCCGCGCGGCCGTCTCGGGCGCATCCAAAAGCCGCAGGTGTACGCGGTTCCCCTCTTCCACGACGGCCGGGTAGCCTTGCACGGTGATTCCGGGCTTGTGGATCGGGACTGACTCCGGGAGATCGCCAAAATCCCATCGTCGAAGGTCATCCCGAACGAACGGTGAGGGTGGCAGGTCCCGGAACGCATCGCGCGCCACCCCGGCAAGTTGCTCTCGAAGCTCAGTCAGGTCGCGCGATTCCCCGAGGGTCCTGCCCGCCTCATCGACGACGCGGATGTTCATCCGCAGGTGGGGCGGGAGCCGATGTGGCTGAAAGCTGTCCGAGGAGATGACCTGTCCGGCGAGGCTTCCAAGGCGGTCGGCCAGCACGGCCAGGAACGAACCTTCTCCAAACTTCACGCCGGCCAGCGCGCCGGAGGCAAACTCCGCCGCCGGCACCAGCTGCGCGCGAACCTCCCGTGGCAGGGTGCGAATCAGCCCGACGGCGCGTTCCCGCAGCCAGCCGGGAACGAGCCAGTCAAACGCATCGCGGGGCAACTGATTGAGCACAGAAAGCGGCACGATAACCGTGACGCCGTCCGACGGGTGGGCTGGATCAAACCGGTAGCGAAGTGGGAAGCGGTTGCCGGAGATCAGAAGCTCGTCGGGGAAGTCCTCGGGAGCGATCGGCG
>JAVQWE010000415.1:0-3052 GCA_033579175.1 Phycisphaerales bacterium
ATTCGCGCCCTTCACGGCGGCGGCTACCCCATCCGGCAGGTAATCAGCCAGCCGGACCGTCCTGCCGGCCGCGGCAGGCGACTCACCCCCACCCCGATCGCGCGGTTTGCCCTGGAACACGGCCTTCCCCTTGCGCGTACCAGCGACATCAATTCGCTTCCCCTGCCGGCGGCGGATTTGCTGGTGGTCATCGCGTTTGGTCAGAAAGTAGCAGCCAGCGTGATTGAGCGGTTTCCCCTGGGTGCGATCAACCTGCATGCCTCGCGTCTTCCCAAGTATCGAGGGGCGGCGCCCATCCCCTGGGCCATCATTCATGGAGAGCCGCAGACCGGAAACTCCGTGATTCGTCTCGCCGAAAAAATGGATGCCGGACCGATCCTGGCGATGAGTTCCCTGCCCATCGGCCCGACCGAAACCGCCGGGGAGCTTCACGACCGGCTCGCAGCGGACGGAGCGCTGCTTGTTCTGCGGGTCGTAAATGACCTGGCTGCCGGAAAAGCCATGGAAACCCCGCAGGATCACTCGCAAGCCACGCTGGCGCGAAAGCTCTCCCGCGACCTGGCCCGGATCGACTGGCAGCGCCCCGCCAGCGAGATTGCGCGGCTGATTCGTGGGATGTCTCCGTGGCCCGGATGCCGCGTGCGACTGGTCGCTCACGGCCGCACCAACACCTGTCTGACATTGCTCCGGGCTGCCCACGAGGAAACTGATCCGGCTCAGCCTGCCCGACCCGGTGAAATCCTTCCGAATGGGGCGATCGCCGCCGGCGCAGGGCAGGTGATTGTTCTGGATTTACAACCGGAAGGTGGCAAACCCATGTCACTCGAAGCCTTTCGGCATGGGCACCCCTGGTTGGCGGGGATGCAGCTCGAGTCGATCTGAGCCGGCCGAAACCGGCCCCTCGCGCCGAATCGGGCGCTGCGCGCTGTGAGGCCGTCGGCGGCAGCGCGCCGCCCGCGGGAAGAGAGTGCGGCCCCGACGCCATCGCTCCCGCATGCCCGTTCGCCGGCAGATTCTGCTGGACGTTGTCAATCCGTTGCCGTCAGCAGATTCTGCGGGTCGTCCCAAAGCGGTCGATCGAGCAGATCTCTGGGAATCACTAGCACTGGGCGGTGCGAGGGCGGCTGACTGCCTTCGGTGCGCAACGGGCGGATGTGAATCGTTCCCCGATCGGAGCACCTGTGCCATTGAGCCGGCACAACCCAACCCCGTTCCGCCGGCAGCGCTGCGCGCAGCATCTGGCTTTTCCGCCAGTAGCGCGGAACGTTTGCATACGCCTCATTCTGCGCATCATCCGGCGTGAAGCCGAACACCCATGCGTTGCGATACGGGAGTGCGTCGGTGTAGACCTGTGGCATCTCGCTGACCACCTCGCGATGGGTGTGAAGGTTGGCACTGTGAAAAGCCATCCCGCTATGCCGGCCCCAGCAGACTCCCGCCACCGACGGCCACGCGGCGGTTTCGTGCACTCGCGGATCTGATCCGCCGTAGTAGTACACCCGGCCGTTACGAAGGTACTGATGCTGCACAGGCTCGTAAAAGACCTGTCCGAAAGCGGTTACGGACGTGAGGACAACCACAAGACCCGCAAGGACGCGCATGGAAACTCCCATTCTCCGAGAGGGATGCGGCGACCTTACCACGTCGCGCCTCGCCGCCGCAACGGCAAATTGCCGCGCTCGCGTCGCAATCGTCCGCCAGCGGCCGCTACAATCGGCATAGATGAATCTTCCCTACGTCACGCGTGCGCTGCCCGGCGTGGGCGGCTTGCTGAAAAGCCGACCGGAGGATTTCTTCGTGCAGGAAATCCCCCTTTATGAACCCTGCGGCGACGGCGAACATGTGTTTTTCGAGATTCAGAAGACCGGTCTGACGACCTTCGGGGCCGTCGAGCGGCTGGCGCAAGCCCTTGGCGTGAGCAGTCGCGAAATCGGTTACGCAGGACTGAAGGACTGCCGCGCGGTGACCCGGCAGGTGCTGTCAGTTCGCGGGGTCCCGCCGGAGCGGGTGCGATCGTTGCGGCTGGAAGGCATCGAAGTGCTGTGGGTGGACCGGCACACGAACAAGCTTCGGCTCGGACATCTTGCCGGAAACCGGTTTGTGATCCGGCTTCGCCAGGTCAACCCGGTCGATGTGCTCCGCGCCCGTCAGATTGTGCAGGAGCTGCACCGGCGTGGCATGCCCAACTATTTTGGAGATCAGCGGTTCGGACGCCGTCGGGACAACCACCTCCTGGGAGCGTGCCTGATCCGCGGGCGCCCGGAGGAGCTCCTGCGCCGCCTGCTGGGCACCCCCGATGCCGGCTTGGATGATCCCCAGGAGTTTCTGGCGCGCAAGTTATTTGATGAAAACGACTTAGAGCAATCCTTGCGAAGCTGGCCGCGCCGCGCCGGTCTGGAACGGCGCACGCTCGCGCGGCTGATCAGAACCGGTCGCGCCGGCTCGGCCGTCCGGTCGATCGATCCGAAGCTGCGTCGCCTGTGGATCTCCGCGTTGCAGAGTGCGATGTTTAACCAGGCAGTTGCCCGGCGAATCGACCGGCTCGATCGTCTGATGCCGGGAGACCTCGCCTTCAAGCATGACAACGGCGCCTGCTTTGCCGTCACCGACCCGCCGGCCGAGCAGCCACGGGCCGATCGTTTCGAAATCAGCCCCACCGGGCCGGTGTTTGGATACCGCATGACGCTGCCCGAAGGTGAGGTGCTGACCATCGAGCAGGAAATCCTCAAATCGCACGGGCTGACGATCGGACATTTCCGGCAGGATGGACGCGATCGCGCCAAGGGCACCCGGCGCCCCCTTCGGGTGCAGCCGCGGGACCTTCAGGTCGCCGGCGGCGTGGATGAGCACGGACCCCACATCACGCTGGCCTTTACGCTGCCACCAGGGTCGTATGCAACGGTGCTGTTGCGGGAGGTCATGAAGAACGACGATTCGGCTCTGCTCACAACCGAGGAATCCGTGGCGAGCGAGCCATCTGTGTTCCAGGAAATGTGATCGTAAACTCTGCCGCGCCGCTCAGGATCGTTGTTCGGAGGTTCCCGACCTCCGA
>JAVQWE010000416.1:0-3038 GCA_033579175.1 Phycisphaerales bacterium
CGCGTCGTAGAACCATCTGGACCAGCAACGCATGTCTGACAGCCAGCTCGGAGTGGGACGAGACATCTGTGGTTCGGCACCTTTTCGCTCGGCGAATGCCGGGTAAGGGTGAGGTTTTGTGATCTTGTCCTGTTCGCGTGGCGCGATGCCGCGAGTTTGAGTCACAGTATCGGGGAAGATATGAAGATCAGGTCTCTCTCCACGCCAAGCAGGCTGGCGATCGATGCGATCCTGATGAACGGTTACAACGCGGAAAATCCAACTTTTGCGACGACCGGTGCGTCTCCCGAACAGCTCCGGGCTGCAATGAACCTGTTGGGACTCCTGAACAGTATGAACCCTTCTGCATCCGGAAACCCCGAAGCAACCCCCTCCCCCTCCTCGGAATCTGCCCCCCCGCAGAACACCAGCGGCGACCACGAGCCTCCAACCCTGCTGGCCGAGCGAACCGTCGAGTATATCCAGAGCCGTGCCCTCAACCCCCCTGGGGACGCGCCGGCCACATCGGTCTTTCCGGGTTGAAGGGGCGCAAGTCCCTCTTTGACTCGGGAACAGCACCAGATCGCCTCGCTCCCGCCTGTGAAAAGCCTTGGTTGCGAGGCGGATGTGCACGGCTACCGAACGGCTTCCGAATCACTCGTCGTCGTCGGCCTCGGCCATCTCTGCAACGTCGCCCGCTTCGTCATCGACCGGCCCACCGGACATCGCGGCCAGCTTCTGCTTCATCAGCCGGCCAATCTTGAACTTCACCGTCCGTTTGGGGGGCACCGTCACCGGTGCCAGAGTTTTCGGGTTCTGGGCCCGGCGGGCCTTGCGGACGCGTGTCTCAAAAACACCGAAGTCTCGAAATTCCAAGCGGTTAGAGCGTCCCAGCTCCAGGACGATCTCGTCCAGGAATCGCTGGATCACCCGCTTTACCAGCACGCGGCTGTCACCGGTGCCCTCGGCGATCCGGTCGATCAGTTCTTTCTTCGTGATCGTGGCCATAACAGCCCCGGGGAAGTGTTGTTAACGTTTTATCTGCAATCGACTTAGTAATTTTCGCCATGCCTCCGGCGGTTTGCAAGTACGAAATCCCCCCGCGCCTTTTGAACGGCTGTGCGAGCCGACAGAACCCACCAAATCGGCGGTTTTCGGGCAGATTCCCACCATTGGGGCAAACTGCGCAACCTGTTGAAAGTGGGAAGGGAATCAGCGTTCCAGGACCCCGACGCGCGTGCTGACCGCCCGGCGCTCGAAGCGGTCGTAGTCGCCCCTTCCGAACCGGTAGCGGTCATCAATACGGAGCCAGAAATGCTCGGTGCTCAGCGACTCATAACCCACAAACGCGCTCGGACCCCGTTGCGTCCGCTCGAGTACCCATTCGGGGACGGACACTCCCGCCGGCGGGGCAAATGCAAGCGCCGCCGCCGGGCGATCGTGGAGGACGATCGTCGCCGGGCGAGTCGTCGGCGCAGCGGTCTGCTGGGCGCAGCAACACCCGCCGACCAGCACCAGGAACATGCATACGCTGCGGTGCACGAGCCGCGATCGTAACAAACCCGGTGCCGGTGCGAACGTCCGATCACTCCCGCCTCAGGACAGTCCGGATGATGCCCCGGCGCAACATTTGCGCGTTGCCAAAAGGCAACAGCGTGCCGTTCAAATCGTGTATTCCCCGCCGCGCTCGCGCTTGGGGCGTCGATCCCGCATGTTGATCTTGGGTGGCTCGGCTGTCACCACGTGCATCGGGGGTACGCTGGAGGTGAGGAACAGGTTACCGCCAATAGTGGAACCCCTGCCGATGACCGTTTCGCCCCCGAGTATGGTTGCCCCGGCGTAGATGGTCACGTCGTCCTCGATGGTGGGATGCCGCTTCTGCCCCCGCAACAACTGGCCGAAGGCCGGAGCCAGCGCCCCAAGCGTTACGCCCTGATAGATTTTGACGTTATTTCCGATGATGGTGGTTTCGCCGATCACGACGCCTGTGCCGTGATCGATCATCAGTCCTTTGCCGAGCGTGGCGCCGGGGTGAATGTCGATGCCGGTCCGACCATGAGCCCACTCCGTCATGATCCGGGGCAACAGGGGCACGTTCAATTTGTAAAACTCGTGAGCCAGCCGTTGCACGGTGATCGCCAGCAGCCCCGGATAGCAGAAGATCGTCTCATCGGTGCTCTGGGCAGCCGGATCGCCGTCAAACGCCGCCTGCACGTCGGCCGCCAGAATCTCACGCACATGGGGCAGCCGGGCGAAGAATCCATTGACGATTCTTCGGGCTTCTGCGTCGCATTCGTCGCATTTTTCCCCGCGTTCGTCGGCCGGAACGTTCTCCCGATACCGCAGGCAGCATCGCACCTGCTCAAACAGGATTTCGTCCAGTTCCAACATCAGCCCGCCGACGTGGCACGCCAGATTCTCGCTGGTGAGCGTCTGTCCGCTGAAATAGCCGGGATACATCAACTGCCGCAAGAGTTCGATCGCCCGGATGATCCGTTCGCGGCTGGGCAGATGCACGCGATTCAGATGTTGCAGCCGCGGCTCGGCGTGAATGCTGCGCACCAGGGCTTCGACCAGCTGGGTCAGGTTCTGAGCAGGTTCATTGCGATCCTTCATGCGTAACTGATAATACGCAGATCGCCTGTCGGACGCACGACGGGCGGACTGGCTCAGAGCGACCCCGTGAACGCGGAGGATGGGAATGCATGGACTGATGATCGGGGTGTCTGGCATGCGGGGAACCGTCGGGGCCAGCCTGACACCCGATGTGGTGGTCCGCATGGCCGCGGCATTCGCCCGGTGGCTGGTCGAAACACGTGCCGCCGGCGCTTCAGGGCCGCTGCGGGTGGTCATCGGGCGCGATCCCCGGCCCAGTGGCCCATTCGTGCAAGATGCGGCAATGGCCGCTTTGCATGCCAGCGGGGTTCAGCTCATCGACCTGGACGTCGTCACCACCCCCACCACCGCGATCATGGTGCGCCACCTTGCGGCCGACGGGGGAATCGTGGCCACCGCCAGCCATAACCCCATTGCCTGGAACGGTTTAAAGTTCCTGTCCC
>JAVQWE010000417.1:0-3030 GCA_033579175.1 Phycisphaerales bacterium
GGGGTTCAGCCCGCAGGCCGCGCTGAAAGGCGTGAGAATGGGCGTTGACGAATCCCGGCAGAATCGCGCGTCCCGGAAGGACCAGCAAGGGGGAATCGGTTTCCGACCCGCGTCTGACGGATACGATCGTTCCGGCGTGATCGATCTCGATCGCCAGCTGGCGTTCGAAAGTCGAGCCGGTCCAGACCAGCTCGGGCGCGAGGGTTCTGCCGCGCAGGTCCGGGGAAGTCATGGGATCGCCGCCAGCCCGCCGAGGAATCGCGCCGCCGCCCGGGCGCCGCGCACCAGCTCGGTCGAATCGAAGAATTCATCGAAAGAATGGGCGTTGCAGTTGGGGTGGCAAAAGCCCATCAGGATCGTTTCGGCACCGAGAATTTCGCGAAACATCGGCAAAATCGGCAGTGACAGCCCTTCCCGTACGCGCACCGGCCGGACGCCATACACATCCTCCAAGGCTGCGCTGGCCACTGCCAACGCCGGGTGGTTGGGGTCGAGCGAGTAGGGTTTGGCCCCGGATTTCCGCAACTGCAGTTCGATTCGAAATTCTGGTGGACACAAAGATTGCAGATGATCAGCCACGAGCGATTGGATGCGTTGGGGGTCCTGATCCGGCACGAGCCGGCAGGTGATCTTTGCGCTGGCCCAGGACGGCACGATGGTGTTGCTGCCCGGTCCCTGGTAGCCCCCGGTGATGCCGTTGAATTCCAACGTCGGACGAGCCCAGCGCCGTTCGAGGGTGCCATAGCCGGCCTCGCCGGTGGGAGGGCAGCCGAGGTCGGTTGCTTCCGACTCGAGTTCGGCCTCCAACCCGCGCCACTCGGCTTGGAGGTCCGGCGGGACGGGGCGGACGTCGTCATAAAAATGGGGCACCGTAACTTTTTTCCCCTCGTCGTGTAAGCTGGCCAGCATCCGGCACAAGCCGGCGATCGGGTTGGGCAGGCTGCCGCCGAAAATGCCACTGTGAAGCTCCCGGGCCGGACCGGTGATCTTCACTTCCAGCCCGGTGATGCCGCGGGTGCCCAGCGATATTGCCGGTTTGCCCGGCCGCCAAAGGGGGGTGTCGCTGACGACCACCAGATCGCAGCGCAGTTGTTGGCGACGCTCCTGCAGTACCCGCGGAAGGTTGGGGGAGCCGATTTCCTCTTCTCCCTCCACCAGCACCTTCAGGTTGACCGGAAGCCGTCCGACGGTCTTCAGCCACGCCTCCACGGCCCGGATCTGCAGGAAGAATTGCCCTTTGTTGTCGGCAGCACCCCGGGCATAAATCCTTCCCGATGCATCGACGAACGGCTCGAAGGGTGGATGCGTCCAGCAGGCCGGGTCGCCGGGGGGCTGAACATCATGGTGACCGTACATCAGCACCGTGCGGGCATTCCCGGGCTGGCACCACTGCCCAAAGACCGCGGGATGCCCGGCCGTGGGCCAGACTTCGGCCGCCAGCCCGATCCCACGGAGATAGTCGCACGTCCAGCGGGCGGAGTCCTCCACGTCGGTTCGATGCTCCGGATCGGTGGAAATCCCCGGAATCCGAAGCAGCTCGCAGAGCGCTGCCACCGCGGCGGGGGCGGTGTCGGTAAGGTAGGTGTCGATCCTCGCTGGTGTAGACATCCACCTTGAGTGTAACCACACCCGCCGCCGTCACACAGGCGTCCCCCCGCCACGACACGGGGGATTGTGCGGATTTGCCGCCAAGGTGTCCGGACGGCTGGGAAGTTCGGGAAGCCGACTTCGACGAGAGTTCCCCCCGAAGCGGCCACTGCCGTGACGCTTCGTTGCGCGCCCGAAGTCGGATTCGCGATTTCTGCGGCGAGCCGTCGGGTGGGCTCAGTAATCCCTCCGGCAGAAGATCCACGCCGCCACCCCCAGCACACACGCCTCAAAGGCCAATGACGTGCCAAGGATCGTCACTGCCCTTCGCGCCCCCAGCTCGGCCTGCACGCGCTGCATCACCGCAGGATCGTCCGGGTTCCACTCGGCCCGGTCGCGCTGCGTCGCCGCCGTCGTGGCAGCACCGCGGCGGCGCTGTCGTTCCTGCCGTCGGCGGGCTTCCTGCCGGGCAGATTCCTCGCGGGCGCGGAGCATCGGCTCTGGCTCCACGAGCCACCGCGACATCAGATCCACCGTTTCGGAAGTTTTGGGCAGCGGTGCTTTGATGGCGCGAAACAGGCCATGCCACCATCGAAGCTGTGCGGCCTCCTCTTCGAAGCGGGCCAGAGTCTGGCGCGCAGCCTGTTGCTGGAGTTCCCACGGGCTGTTGATTTCCGGACGATCGGGCGCAAGCTGGCGATTGGCGTCGATCACCTTCTGGTTGCGTTCCACCAGTGCCCGCTGGTCTTCCACCTGTTTTTCCTTGGTGGATTTGAACAACGCCAGGGCCGCGTCCGTGCTGTTCAGCGAGAACAAAAACAACCAGAACAGAACCGTCAGCAGCAGGCTGGCCAACGCCGAGCGCGTGATCAGCCCCAGCAGCACGCACACGCAGAACAGGTAGCTGAAGAACAACGTCACCAGCGGAACAGCAAGAAAGATGCCGAATTCCCAGGAACCGCTTTTCAACCCGATCAACAGAACACTGGCCGTTGAGAAAACCAGCACCTGCAGTGCCACAAACAGGAGGCTCGTGAAATACTTGGTCAGGAACAGCCGCAGCCGCCCGATGGGCTTGGCCAGGTACAGGTCGATCGATCCACCGCTGATGAACTCCGGAAACACCCCGCACAGGCTCACCAGCGCCAGGATCGAGGCAATCACACCCAGCCACCAGGGGATCGCCACAGTGGTAAACAGCAGCTTGTAAAATGTCGCGGGGGGGATGAACCGGGTGCTCCAGGCTGCGTTCTCAAACTTCACCCCGAAGACCGTGATTCCGTCCTGATCAATTCCCACAAATGCGAAGGCAACCACAACCACCAGCGAAAGCAGGAGAGTGATCCAGAACAGCCGCCGGGAATTCAGCTCGCGATAGGCATCCACCAGCATCGCCCAAGTCTGGGTGAGCCACGAACCGCCGACGACTCCCGGCGCGTCGGG
>JAVQWE010000418.1:0-3015 GCA_033579175.1 Phycisphaerales bacterium
GACGGGGAGACCGGCCGGCTGGTTCAGGTTATCCACCGGCTAGTCTCCGCCGATCGGTGGATAACTGCTCCCGAAGAGGTAGGCTGATGCGCAACTTCTGCTGAGGCCTGAACTTGTGAACCGAGACCCAGAGGGAACCTGATCGTGCAGCAACACCCCCAATATACCCGGGCGAGACTGCGTCAGCTCGTCCAGCGGATGAAGAGCCGCATCTATTCAGACACGCGTCCGGTCGACTCCCTTCGGGTCGCCGGACCGGTTGGGCGCATTTCGCTTCAGGAGGCGATGCAACTGCGACCCTATCGAGCGGCCCAGATCGGCCAGCAGTTTGGACCCCTCTGGGCGACCTACTGGTTCCACGTGCGAACCCGGATTCCCTCCAGTTTCGCCGGCAGGCAGGTGGAACTGCACTGGATCAGCCATAGTGAAGCGACGCTGTGGATGGACGGGAAAACCGTTCAAGGCTTGAACTACGACCCGAAATCCTGGGATGGCGCGGTGCGGAGCGACGCCGTCCTGTTGCGCAAAGCTCGCGGCGGCGAGAGCCTCGAATTCTGGATCGAAATGGCTTGCAACGGCATGTTCGGCGATCCCGGCGGCCGCGGACCCTACAGCAGCCGGGCGGTTTCTCCGTTCGTGCTGGAGGCATGTGAGCTGCGCGTGCTGGACCCGTTGGCGTGGGAGATGTACCACGACTTCTCTGTTCTGGTTGATCTGGAGGCCGAGCACGATCGCAATCTTGATCCCTGCTTCGCCGGGGAGCTTCTGTCAACGCTCAATCAGTTCGCCAACTGCTACATCGAGGAAGATCGCGCAAGCTGGCGCGCGGCCCATGCGATCCTCAAGTCGCTCTACCAGCGTAAGAACGCTACCTCTACCCACCAGATTTCCGCGGTGGGCCATGCCCATATCGACACCGCCTGGCTCTGGCCGTTGGCAGAAACCTGGCGGAAGTGCGAGCGCACGTTCAGTTCTCAGACGCGCTACATGGACGACTATCCCGAATACAAGTTCGCCTGCTCGCAGGCGTATCAGTACGACATGATCCGGCGGCGTAACCCGGACTTGTACCGCCGAATCCGGGAGCGCGTCGCACGTGGGCAATGGCTGCCCGTCGGGGGCACCTGGGTCGAGCCGGATTGCAACATTCCTTCAGGCGAATCGCTGGTCCGGCAGTTTCTGCACGGTCAGCGGTTCTTCCAGCAACAGTTCGGACGACGCTGCCGGGAATTCTGGAACCCGGATGTATTTGGCTACAACGGCCAGTTGCCGCAAATCATGCGTGGAGCAGGGGTTACGCGCTTTCTGACCCAGAAACTCAGTTGGAATCGCTTCACCAAACCCCCGCATCATACCTTCCGCTGGCAGGGGATCGACGGCAGTGAGGTCGTGGCTCATTTCCCCCCGGCGGATACATACAACGGCAACTGCACCGTGAGAGAAATCCGCCACAGCGTGCACAATTACAAGGATCACGACCGCAGCCGTCACAGTTACTACCTCTTTGGCTACGGCGACGGCGGGGGTGGACCGACCCGCCATATGATCGAATCGCTGCGTCGCATGGGTGATACGCAGGGTCTGCCGCGTGTCACCATCCGGTCCAGTGACGATTTCTTCCGGCTGCTGGAAACGGACTGCACCGACATGCCCACCATTGTCGGCGAGCTGTATTTCGAACTGCACCGGGGCACATACACCTCGCAAGCGGCCGTCAAGCGGGGAAATCGAAAGTGTGAGATTCTCCTGCACGATGGTGAGTTTCTCTGCGCCATCAACGCGCGCTTGTCAGGTCCGCAAGCTTCCGATGTGGACGCCTATCCGAAGGCTGAGTTTGACGATTTGTGGAAGACCGCGCTGCTCAACCAGTTTCACGACATTCTTCCCGGCAGCTCGATCGCCGAGGTCTATGTCGATGCCACGGCAGACCATCGCAGGGTGCAAACCGCCGCCGCATCACTGCGCGATCGCGCAATCCGCCTGCTGGCCCGCAAGCTTCGACGCCGTTCTGCCGGCTCGACTCCACTCAACACGATCGGCTTCGATCGGCTCGAGGTCATGGCAGACCAGAGGGGGCAACTCGCCTGCGCTTCGGCCGGTCCCTATGGCTTTGGCAAATGGGTCGAGCCATCTGATCGAGTCTCGATCTCCGAGGAATCCGGGGGCTGGACGATCGAGAATGCCGCGCTGCGCGCAAGGGTTTCGAGAAGCGGCGCAGTCAGCAGCCTCATCGAGAAGACGACCGGACGCGAATCCCTCGCGGGCGAGGGCAATGTATTTGAGCTCTTTGATGACCATCCGACGGCTTGGGACGCCTGGGACATCGACCCCTTTCACCTGGAAACTGCCCGCAGCTGCGGCCCTGCGCGCTCAGCGAAAGTGGTTCGCCGCTCGCCCTTGCGGACGGAAATCCGCTTTGAGCATCTGGTCGGCCGCAGAAGCCGGCTAGCGCAGACGATTCGCCTCGACGCACATGCCCGGAAGCTGGAGATTCATTGCCGCGTCGATTGGCGGGAGAGCCATCGCCTGCTCAAAGTTGCCTGGCCCGTCAACGTGCGGGCGATGAACGCGACTTACGAAATGCAATTCGGCAGCGTTGAACGGCCGACGCACTTCAACACGCCGGGCGACCTGGCGAAATTTGAAGTTCCCCTGCACCGCTGGATGGATCTTTCAGAGCACGGGTTCGGCGTGGCAATCCTGAACGATTGCAAATACGGTGGCAGCGTTCTGGGAAACACGATGCGCCTGAGCCTGCTGCGCGCCCCGGCCAGCCCGGATCCTTCGGCCGATCGGGGTGTGCACGAGTTCGCCTACGCCGTCTACCCTCATGCCGGGGGCTGGCGCGATGCCGGCGTGACGGCCGAGGGTTATCGCTTCAATCACCCGCTGCTGCTGGCGCCCGGTGAAATCCCGGCAGGATCGCTTTTCTGGGTTGATTCACCCGACCTCGTGCTTGACACGGTGAAGCAAGCGGAAGACTCTGGCGACCTGATCATCCGCATCTACGAGTGC
>JAVQWE010000419.1:0-3013 GCA_033579175.1 Phycisphaerales bacterium
GAGGCGACGACCGACGGCCGCGGACCCTCGGCCTGTCCACCTGCGGTGGCGTCAGGGGCTTCCCCACGGATTTCCAACACCCCCGTGGGCTCATCACTGGTTTTGATTAAGTCATTGCCCTCAATAGACTTAGGTTTTACCACAGTCGGTCGCTCGTGCACCATCCCCATCTTGTAGGCCGCCACGATGATCGACCCGAAAATCACCAGATACGCCATCAGGGCATACCGGGTTCGCAGGAACACGATCACTGCCCCAAGCAACACGAAGCCAATCGCCAAGGCGTAACTCAGGACCACGGCTTGCTTTACAGAGAGCCCTCGCGCCACCAGCTGGTGGTGCAGGTGGTGCTTATCGGCCGAGAAGATCGGACGCCGATTCACGTAACGTCTTGCAAATGCAAGACTTGTGTCAAGCACGGGCAGGGAGAACATCACCAGCGAAGCCAGGAACCATTTGTTCTCCACCTCGGCTACCAGAATGATCATCAGTCCGCAGGTGAACCCCAGGAACATGCTCCCGGTATCCCCCATGAAGATGCTGGCGGGGTTGAAGTTGTACGGCACGAACGCCAGGACCGCCGCCAGCAACGCCAAGGCGAGCACCACCCGGGCGGCATCCCAATTGGCCCCGGCGCCGTCCCCCCACATGGCCAGATGGACGGCCAGGAAGGCATAGCCGGCGGCGACAATGGCGGTCACCCCGCCGCACAGCCCGTCCAGCCCGTCCATCAGGTTTGTGGCATTGCAGCAGAAGACGATCACCCCGGTCACCACGGTCACATTGGTGGCCACCAAGAGCCACTCCGGGGGCCAGCCGTCCACAGGCCAACCGGTCTGGGCGTACAGTTTCAGCATCACCGGGCGCCAAATGGCCATGCCGATGTTCGACCCCACGCCGTTCACCAGCAACAACAGAGCGGCAAACACCTGCCCGGCGATTTTCTGCCACGGTTGGATATGCAGGATGTCATCGAGCAACCCCAGCACCACGATGACACTGGCCCCCACGACAATGCTCCAGGGGATCACCACGTGGTCATCCAGCCCGGGCGCTACCCGATGCATGGGCACGAACTGACTGGCCGCCAGCCCGCAGATCCAGCCGAGGAACACCGCCACGCCCCCGAGGTAGGCCACGGGAGTGCGATGCATCTTCCGCAGGTTATCCGGACGATCGATAATGTTATAGAATGTGGCCACACGCCGCATGATCGGCGTGAAAACCAGACTCACGAGGAACGCGACATAGAATACGTAGACGTACGGCGAGAGGACGTCATCTGCCGAATAGGCGGGGGTGACGGATTGAGCCAGGATCGATTTCACCATTGCGCCACGTCCAAGCGGTGGGGAAGTAAGACTACCCGAGCCTGCACAGGGTGTCTATCGACCCCCACGCGGGCAGATGTAAGCAGCGCGGCGCCAGGGGAAATCCGCTTCCGATAATGCTCGATCGACTGTTGCAGCCGCCGGGGAAGGGTATACTGCAGGGTTTGGAAGTCCGATGCCGGTGGCACAACGGACAATTTCCCGTGAGGTATCCATCGACGGCCGGGGGCTGTTCAGCGGCGAGCCGGTGCGTCTGACGTTCGCGCCTGCGCCGGTCGGCAACGGTATTACGTTTGTGCGCGAGCAGGACGGCAAGGTCGCCACGATCCCCGCGCTGGTCAGCAATGTGATGAAGCGCCCGCGGCGGACCTGCCTGCGCAACGGCACCCTGCATGTGGAGACGGTGGAGCATTGTCTGGCGGCGTTGGCCGGCATGCAGATTAACAACGCCATCGTCCGTGTCAGCGGTGCTGGTGTGGGAGAGGTGCCGATGGGCGACGGTTCAAGTCTCCCCTTTGTCAACGCCTTGCGGGAAGCGCACCCGGTGGAGCAGCCGGCCGAGGTGGAACCGCTGGTGATTACCCGCCCCGTACAGGTTTCTCTGGGAGACGCGACGCTGGCGGCCCTGCCGGGGCCTACCGATCGGCTGGAGATCATTTACGATTTCGATGCCCCACCGCCTGTCGGGCGTCAGACGATCGCCTTCGACCTGGGCGAGGACGACTTTGCCCGCGAACTGGCCCCGGCGCGCACGTTTGTCTTCGAGGATGAGGCAGCCGAGCTGCGCAGCCGGGGCATCGGCCAGCATCTGACGACTCAGGATGTGCTGGTGATTTCGGCGACGGGTCCGATCGACAACGAGTATCGGTTTGCTGATGAGCTGGCGCGGCACAAGACGCTGGATCTGATCGGCGATCTTTCGCTGGTGGGCCGACCCATCCGCGGGAGGCTGGTGGCGCACAAGTCCGGTCACGAGCTGAACCACATACTCGCCCGCCGGCTGCTGGAACAACATGCGTGCAATGTCCGGGAAAGCCTGCTGCGGCGGGAGAACGTGGCCCTGGACATCCGTAAGATTCAGCGGATTCTGCCGCATCGATATCCGATGCTGCTGGTCGACCGCGTGCTGGAGCTGGAGGGGGATCAGCGGGCCGTCGGTGTGAAGAATATCACATACAACGACGTCGCCATGCAGGGCCATTACCCCGGACAGCCGATTTTTCCGGGAGTCCTGATTGTCGAGGCTCTGGCCCAGCTCGGCGGCATTCTGCTGAGCCAGAAACTGGAGCATACCGGCAAGCTTGCCGTTTTGCTCAGCATGGATAAGGTGAAGATGCGTCATCCGGTGGTTCCGGGCGATCAGTTGATCCTGGAGGCCACCACCGTTCGTGTCAAAAGCCGGACCGGACACGTCCGCTGCAAGGCGTTTGTCGGGGAGAAAATCGCCGCCGAGGCGGAAATCAAGTTCATGCTGGTGGACGCTGAGCCGGTCTGAGGGAAGAGGATTGAAGAATGATGAATGATGGAGGCTGCCGCTCGACGCGCTGAGCGCGGTGAGGCCGTGGTCCTTCAGGCTTCATCCTTCGGATATGCCGCGGATCGCTCCCAATTCCATCGTTGACCCCAGGGCGCAGATCGCCGACGACGTTGAGATCGGGCCGTTCTGCACCATCGGGCCGGAT
>JAVQWE010000420.1:0-3008 GCA_033579175.1 Phycisphaerales bacterium
CTCAATGCACTCTACAGCCATACGTTCCTCTTCGGGCTGTTGCCGTTCAGCCACACCGGGATCATGGGGACGTACTACTTCTCAGATGACATGTCGCTGAGTCTGGCTGTGGCGCGAGGCTGGGAACAGTCCCTGGAAGACAATAATGAGGCACTGGAGGGCATCATCAGCTGGGCACACACCTGCAGCGAGAAGTTCGAATACGCAATAAACCTGTCATTCGGTCCTCAACAGGATGATGACGAGAGCCACTATCGAACCATGGTCGACTTCTGGTGCGACTATGCGATTGCCGATCAGCTCTCGCTCGGTTTCAACGCTGACTACCGCTACGATTCGGCCAACGCCGCCGACGGCAACGCCTCCTGCGTGTGGGGGTTTGCCGGCTACGGCGTATACACGGTGAATGATTACCTCAAAGGGGTCGCGCGGCTGGAGTATTTCAATGACACGCAACGCCTGGACGGCTTCGATGCCATCATCTACTCGGCGACGCTCGGGGTGACGCTCACCCCCTTCCCCAACGATGCGGTCGGGAAATACTGGAAGCTCAGGCCGGAAATCCGCTACGACCATGCCAGTGAGGACATCTTCGATGGAGGGGAGAAAAACCGGCAACTGACGCTGGGTCTGGAGACGTATTTCACGTTCTGAGCGTGCGGAGGATTCGGCTGCGTAGGTCGGATTGCCCCTCGGGCCGAGCACCGGTCGCGTGGCCACGGCGTACGCTTGACGAGGGCGCCGGGCTGTTTAACAATTCATCCGGATATACGGATGGATCGCGCCACCGACACGCAGCATCGCATCGACAGCGTTCTGGGCAAAGGTCCGGCCACGATCAGCTTTGAGTTCTTCCCCCCGAAGACCGACACCGGTTGGGCACAACTCTATGGCGCGATTGCCGAACTGCATGCCATCAGGCCGGCGTACGTGAGCGTGACGTACGGCGCCGGGGGGAGCACCCGGGCCAGAACCGTTGAGCTGGTGGCCCGCATCCAGCGCGAGCTGAACCTCCGTTCCATGGCCCATCTCACCTGCGTGGGCCACACCGCAGAGGAATTAGGCGGAATTCTGGCTGACCTCTGGAGCGGGGGTGTGCGGAACATCCTGGCGCTGCGCGGCGACCCCCCGGCCGGGCAGACGTGGTTCACACCAACGGCCGGGGGTTTTTCTCACGCGGACGAGCTGGTCGCTTTCATTCGCTCCCGATACGACTTCTGCATCGGCGTGGCTGGCTATCCGGAGGGGCATCCGCAGTGCCTGAACAAGACGCGCGATCTGGAACACCTGAAACGGAAGCTGGACAACGGCGCCCAATTTGTCGTGACGCAGTTGTTCTTTGACAACGACGTGTTCTACTGGTTCCGCGATGCTGCCCGGAAAATGGGCATCACAGCCCCGATCGTTGCAGGAATCATGCCGATCACCAACGTTTCCCAGATCAAGCGGTTTGTGAGCATGTGCGGGGCGAAAATCCACCACAAGCTTCTGTTGAAGCTGGAATCCGTGGAGAACGATCCGGAAGCGACCGCGCGCACCGGGGTGGATTATGCCATCGAGCAGTGCACCGATCTGCTGCGGCAGGGTGTTGACGGACTCCACTTTTACACCTTGAACAAGAGCAAGGCGACGGTCGAAATCTGCCGGGCCTTGGAAAAAGCCCGATAGGGGGTGCCGTTCCGTGCGTTGGGGCGGGAAAGCGTCGATGTCGGGCGACTGCTGCCGGGGGCGAACCGGGGCTGGCCGGATGCTGTAAGCTCTCAGGCGAGGTTTTGGACCGGGTCGAGGTGGGTGGATGGGGGGGAAACGCTTCAAGAAGCCGAGACGGCATTTTGTGCTAACTGCGTCGCCGCTGCGGGATCCTTCGAGAGCAGAGCGGGACAGAACAAAGGAACAGCGAAAGTCCTATACCCCCATAGGTCGATAGCATTAGCGGCTGCCGCGCGATCCCCGATCGCGTCCGCCGCCCCCGCCGTAGCTCCCGCGCCCCCCAGACCCGCCCCGGTCCTCCTTTGGACGGGCCTCGTTGACGGTGAGCGGTCTGCCCCCGCTCTCCTTGCCGTTCAGGGCGGCGATGGCGGCTTGCGCTTCGGCTTCCGTGGACATCTCGACGAAGCCAAAGCCCTTACTGCGGCCGGTCTCGCGATCACTGATGACCTGAGCTGATACGACGGTTCCATGCGGCGCGAAAAGGGCCTGCAATTCCGAGCTGTCCACCGAATACGGCAGATTACCGACGTACAACTTCTTACCCATGGGTCACTCCAGCAGGGAGGTCGTGCCGGGATGCGCCAATCCACCCGCGACGATTCGGTGGCAAATGTTACCTGAGTTACCCGACAGGGAAAAGGACAAAATCGGGTCCTCGAACGTCCCGAAGCGGAACTTTGCTTCCGTTGCCGGGTCTGGACGGCATCGCCGCAGTTCGGGCGGACATGGATCGTCGCCCCTCGTCATGCCGGTGCGGCGCGTCGGCTGAGAGTCCAGGGGACACTGGCGTGCCTGCCGAAGCAAGCCCGCCCCGGCTGCAGGCAGGCCCATGACGCCGCAGGCGGAAATTCTGGCTCGTTCACAACTTCACAATGTCTGTATCGTCTTATGTAGTGAGTGATCCGCACATTCTGCACAGGAGACGGCCATGATCCGCGTCAAGCATTTTCTCGATCCGGTCGAAGGCGAAGACGGACACCGCCTGTGGGTGGAGACGATCGGTCTGACGCGTGATCTGCGGGCGCTGTGTTCCGTGCACCATGTGCTTTCGCACCTCGGCCCGCCGATGAAGCTGTGGCTGTGGCTCGAGCAGCACCCTGATGGCTACGAACACTTCCGCAGCCAGTATCATCAGCATCTGCGAAACGGGCCGTATCGCCAGACCCTCGCCGAGCTGGCCACCGCTGCCTTGCAGGAGCACTTCACGCTGCTGCACCAGAACGATCATCCGCTGCACAACACGGCCGCGGCGCTGGCGGAATTTCTCAGCGAACTGCAGGCGTACCTTCGCCCCGACT
>JAVQWE010000421.1:0-3004 GCA_033579175.1 Phycisphaerales bacterium
ATCAGGGTTTGGCAACTCCCCCGGGGAACGACGCACACGACCTTCCGCCGAACCAGCGGGGTGGGGCGGGTAGCTCGGGGGGGAGGAATGCGGTCCGTTTCGCCGGCTTCCCGTGTTTCGCAGTAGTCGGAAACCGGGCACACCAGGCACGCCGGGGAGCGCGCGGTACAAATGGTGGCCCCCAGCTCCATCAAGGCCGAATTGAAGTCGCCGGGGGCATCCTCGGGCACTAACGCCGCAGCCCGTTTCCACAGCCGTTGGCTGGTTGGATGGGACCGCGGATCGGTCGTGATGCGGTCCAGCCGGCACAACACGCGGGCGACGTTGCCGTCCAGAACGGGCTCGGGTCGTCCAAAGGCCAAGGACGCGACCGCCCCGGCTGTGTAACGACCGACGCCAGGGAGGGTCCGGAGTGTCGCCACGTCCGCCGGAATCTTTCCCCCGAATCGCTCAACAATCAGTTTCGCTGCCCGATGAAGGTTGCGGGCGCGGGCATAGTATCCCAGCCCCTGCCAGAGGCGCAGAATCTGCTGTTCGTCCGCGGCGGCCAGATCGTGGAGAGTGGGCAGTTCAGCCATGAACCGCCGGAAATAGGGCAGGACAGTGGTCACCCGAGTCTGCTGAAGCATGGTTTCGCTGACGAGCACAGCGTAGGGATCGGGACGTTGATCGGGGGGTGAGCCAGATGCCGTCCGCCACGGCAGATCGCGCCGGTGGGCGCGATACCATCGAAGCAGGCTTTTCCGGAAGCGGCTGATTGACCCGATCATTTTGATTCTTTTGACAAATTTTTGATTGACGCCCGCAACTTTGAAGTCATGCTACCGTAATAAACCTTAGGGGGAATCGAGGGTGAGGAAACCGCTGTGTGCCGCCGGGCGTTTGCGGTGGCATCCCGTGGCAACGGGAGGAAGTTGCTCCCGGCAAGGAGGCTCCTATGCGACTGCCAGCAGTTGACGATACCGTGCGGCTCCGCCAGGACATCCCTGAATTGAGTCTGACTCGCGGGATGAGCGGGGTGGTGCGTTCCATGTGGTGCGCGCCATGGAAGGCGTATGAAGTGGTGTTCAAGGTGGAAGGAAGCCCGTTCGATACGCGCGCCCTTCTGCTGGCGGATCAGGTGGAGGTCGCCGAGCCGGAAGAAACCAGGCCCGGGCGCGGCGAGTGGGACGACAGGTCGCTGGCCTGAAGGATCGCTCCGACGAGCATGCAACGACCCTGTGGCACACGCTGGCCGCGGGGTCGTCTTTTGCGCCTCGCGACCGGTTGCAACCCTCCGTGACCCCGCGTACAAACTCCTCAATGCGCAGGCTCTTCCTCCGAGATTGTGAACCCGGAGACGTGATCGACGACGTGTTCGTCGTCGCCAACAAGCAGCTTTCGGCCACAACCACCGGCAAACACTTCATCAAGGCGTTCCTTTCGGATCGCACGGCCCAGCTTACGGCCCGCATGTGGAACGCCTCACGCGAAATCTTCAATTACCTTCCCGAAAACGGCTTCGTGAAGGTTCGCGGGCGGATTGAGAACTACCAGAACAACCTTCAGGTGATCATCGAGACGGTCGGTCCGGCGGTGGAGGGGGCTTATGACGTGGCCGACCTTCTGCCCACCACCGACAAGGACGTGCGGCAGATGCTCCAGAGGCTCCATGAGCTTCTGGGAAGTGTGCAGAACCGGCACCTGGCGGCGATCCTTCAGGCCTACCTCGATGATCAGGAACTGATGGACAGATTTGCCCGTTGTCCGGCCGCGATGAGCTTCCATCACGCGTACATCGGCGGGCTGCTGGAGCACACCCTCAACGCCATGGAAGTGGCCGATGCCGTGGTCAAGTTCTACCCTGGTCTGAACCGCGACCTGGTGCTGGCCGGCGTGTTCCTCCACGACATCGCCAAGACCTGGGAATTGCAGTATGAGTCCGCCTTCGCCTACAGCGACGCCGGACAGCTGGTCGGCCACATCGTCAAAGGTGCCATCTGGGTGGAAGAGAAGGCTCGCATCGCTGAAGAGGCGCTGGGGGAAAGAATTCCCCGCATCCTGATCGATGTATTGCAGCATATCATCCTGGCCCATCACGGTGATTACGAGTTTGGCAGCCCACGGCTGCCCAGCACCCCCGAGGCCATCGCGGTGCACATGATCGAGAATCTCGATGCCAAGCTCATGATGGCCTTGCGGGCCTGTCGGGAGGAAGCGGGCGGCGAGGGCAATTGGACGGAGCACCTCAAATCCCTTGGGGGCAAGCTCTTTCGCCCGGATGTCGCGCCAGCGGATGCCCCGCTCACCGAAGAATTGCCCGCTGATGCCCCATCGCAGGCAGACGCGACGCGTCGCGATGCGCCCCGCGCGGTTCCGACTCCCTCGCAGGGCAGTAAGGGTGCTGCACCCGGGGGGGCTCCAACCGGAGCGCGCAACGAGGCGGCCAGTGCACCCCCAGCGCAAGGGGAGCCGCTGCGGATTACCAACCCGCTGTTTGCCACCGTTCCGGCCCGAAACAAGTGATTCGGAACCGTGGGTTCAGCTTGTGGATCAAGCGAAAGCCTCTCGAATGACGATTTCCGCGGCTGCTTCGGCAATCAAGCGTTCCGCTTCGAGCTTGGATTGGTCTTCCGAATCCGCTCGATCTTGAATCTGGATAATCTGGGTAAAACAGGAAAGATCAACGGACGGATCGAAGCTTCCAACAACCGCCACGCACGGCACGTTCAGTTCCTTACACAACTGCGCCACCCGCGTCGGTGCCTTGCCGGAGAGGCTGGATGCGTCAAATCGACCTTCACCGGTGATGCAGAGGTCTGCACCCGCGAGCCGTTGGTGCAATCGCACGCTTTCGATCACGATCTGCGCCCCCTGTCGAAGCGTCGCGCCGAAGAACGCCATCATCGCAAAGCCCAATCCCCCGGCAGCACCCGCACCCGGCTGCAGGGCGATATCGTCGGCGGCGCATCGCCGCGCCAGGTTTGCAAGCCAGCGGTCGAACTGCCGCACCTGCTCGGGCGAT
>JAVQWE010000422.1:0-3003 GCA_033579175.1 Phycisphaerales bacterium
AGCCGTCGCAGAGCCTCCTGAAGTTCCTGGAGCGTCGGCGGCCGGGGTTCTGTGGTCTCGTCCCGATCGCATCCTTGCATGACCGGAAGGATATCGCAACCGTCGGCGATGGCCAACGGGTTGCCGTCAGGTTGCAGACATCCATAATCGCTGGAATGCCGGGCCGCGACCGTTCCCGACGCTATCACGATCGGGTCGCACGGCGATATGACGCCATCTACGACGACCCCTACTGGCACTTCCACGATGAGCTTGCCTGGCGGGCCATCAAGCCCCACCTGCCGCGCGACCCAACCGCGCCCTGCGCCGATCTGGGCTGCGGAACCGGCAAATGGGGACTGAAGCTGCTGAAAAGTGGCTTCCCCGTCACCTTCGTCGATTCCTCCGCCGCCATGATCGAACAGACCCGCGCCAAGCTGGCTGCGTTGGGGGCTAAAGCGCGGCGTGCCCGTCTGCTGGTGGGGGATATCGTGCATCTTGCCGACCTGCCCGAGAACACCTTCGCACTGTTGCTGGCCATGGGAGACCCTCTGTCGATCTGCCGCGACCCCGGTTCCGCGGTGCGCGAGATGTTCCGCATCTGCGCTCCCGGGGGAATTGTCATCGCCACCGCCGACAACAAGCTTGCGGCCCTGGATCATTTTGTCCAGCGCGGCAATCTCGACATGCTGGAGCAGTTCATCCGAACCGGACGCACCCACTGGCTCACGCCCGACCCGCGGGAACAGTTTGAGCTGACGATGTTCACACCCGCATCGCTGCGGAATCTTTTTGAGAGGAGCGGATTCAGCGTAGTTCAGGTGGCGGGTTTGCCGATTCTGCCGGCGCGCAACAATCGCAGGCTGCTGGAACAACCGGACGCCCTGAACCGACTGCTGCAGATGGAATCCGAGCTGGCGCGCGATCCGGCCTCCGCCGGGCGAGCCTCACATCTGCGGATCACAGCCCGCAAGCCAGAACCATGATCTGTCCGGAGCGCAATTTCGGCCGGCGGCGGGCGTGCGGATCCCGGAAACCGCGTTCGGAGATCGGCTCAGAAACCTCCGCTGCGCATGACGTCCAGCGACTGCGGGAACGGATACCGGGCAAAAACACTGATCGGAGCGACGCGCCACATGCTGGTGGGAGGGTACACATCCCCGTAATAGCCGGCCTCGTACATTGTCCGCAGGACCGTCTCAAAGCTGGGCTGCTGCCCGGTGTGATCGACCAGCGCATTGGCCCGGGCATCCAGAAAACTCACCGAGGCGCTGGGAAAGCGCCCCGGCTTGCGTCCGATCATCTCCGCCACCACGGCGAACGCATGGCGAAGGTCGTCCACGGTCAGGTGCTGTCGGCTCGGCGGACGAAGGATGGCCAGAACTTCAACAATGTCCATGTCATATTTCAGCACCTTGACTTTGTCCGGCCCGGAGCTGAATCGGGCAGCGTACTCGGTGATGGATCGCTCATCCCACTGGCTGGTTTTCAGCAGCGTGGCCAGCTGCGAGATGATGCCCCGCGAGTTGTCGTGCGCGTTCACAGCGCAGACGATCGATCGATATCGACCGGCCTGCACGTCCTCCAGCAGGTGATTGCCCCACATGATGCGGATACGCGGCTTGGCATCCGGCTGACGCGACGGCGCCTGCCCGGGCACAAGAATCACCCGGTCGGCAACGTCGCTCAATTCCCGGGCCATCAACTGGTCTCCGTCGCCGTCATACACCTTGGGATGCTTGGGGGGGGCCATGGCAGGTTCCTCGACTGGGTAGGTTGTAGATTGCCTGATCCGGCTTGGCAAGAATGCAAATCCATGACCTGCCGATTGGAGGATTCCTCCCCACGGCGCTCACAGCCGTGCGGCCGAGTCGCCGTAGCCGGGGGGGTGATCGCGCCGGGTTGGCTGGGTGCTGAAGCTCTGCAGATACGCGATCCACATCATCGACAGCCCGCAGGCATAGGCTCCCTGAATGATCAGGTCCATGTAAAACTGGCTGGGCGGAATGTGATTCTTCTCCACGAGCACCCCCTGATACGTGGTCGCCTGCACGGGTTCACCCCTTCCCAGGGGATGGACCACCACATCGAGCCGTCGGTAGACGCCGACTTCCCTGCCATTGGCATCGAGCTTCCTTCCTACCTTCTCATCGAGGATCTTCAGCTCGGCATCGGTCACATCGAACAACGCTCCGTACACAGACTTGCCCGGATCGTAGACGATGTCGGCAATGCCACCCCCCCAGAGCTCACTGTAAATCGGAAAACACAGGCGATAGTTGGGCAGGACCCCCGGCTTGCCATCGCGCAAGGACGGCAGCCGTCGGCCGTGGTGACGACACCACTGGGCGACGGCTCGAACATTCAGGTTCGACCCGTAGGCGAAATACCACATCCGTGCTGCCAGACTGCCATCGCGGTTGGATCGCGACGCGGGATTATTGAGATGATCAGGGGATTCGCAATCAACCCCCGGAGGGAGAACGTTCTCCGGACTGAGGGGGTTGCCGCGTGGGGTGCTGGAAGCCACGTCATCCACCACCCGCCGGCTGCAACCCCCCGCCGGACCGGCGGCACCAGGACTTCAACGGCGTCTGTCGCGGAAACCCGACCCACCCCGATTGCGTCGGCCTCCGCTGCGTGGCGGGGTGTTTTTGCCCGGCTTTCGCGCTTTCCCGGGAGATTTGGCGGCGAGGTCGGGGCTTCCGGCCGGTTGTGTCTTCAGCTTGCGGATCACCAGGTCCAGCTCTCGTCTGGGCAGATCGACGCGAGCTACCGCCACCGTCACCACATCGCCAATCCGGATTCGAACGCCCGTCCGTTGCCCGCGAACGACGCCGGCGCGGGAATCGATATCCCACCAGTCGTCCAGAAGGTGTTCGTATCGCACCAGTCCTTCCACCAGATACTGGCTGATCTGGATGTAGATGCCAAAGCTGGTGATCCCCGTGACGACCCCGGTGAACTCATCCCCCAGGTGGTTCTGGAGAAGCGAGAGGATCTTCACGTGCCGAAGTTCTCGCT
>JAVQWE010000423.1:0-3002 GCA_033579175.1 Phycisphaerales bacterium
AGGAAGGTTTCCGCGGAAAGATCCCAGATCCGCTGGCCGCGCTCCAGGAGCTGCCTGAATCCTTCGACGTCGTCTGGGGCGAAGCGGCTGACTTCGATCATGCGATCGGACTCTTCAGCGCGCAGGTCAAATCGCGAGCCATCGCAAAAGCGGAAGCTGGCGATCGGGTCCAGCTTGTGGATCGGAAGCCACTGGCGCACATCCTGTCCTGCAGCAGCGAAGAGGTCGGCGAAGACGAAGGGCAGGGTCAGCAGGCTGGGGCCGGTGTCAAAGCGAAACGGGCGCTCGTGGGGGCGGGTCGGATGCGCCACCTCCCAGAGGTTGAGTTTCCCCCCCAACCGGGCATTTTTCTCAATCAGGGACACCCCGATTCCCGCCGAAGCCAGTCGTACCGCGGCCGACAGTCCCCCGACACCTCCTCCGACGATCACCACTCGAGGGACTTTGCGCCGTGCTGTTGATTCCATGACAGAACCTTCACCGACTCGAGGTATCAGCCCAGGACGTCCGCTTGACGTGTCCGATTCTACGGCGCATGTTGACGCGACGCCCCATCTGCCGGATCATTCGGTGAAAGTCGAAGGCAGGCCGTTCGTTCCGGCAACCTGACAGCAGACGCCTTCGGAAACGCCTCAAGATCGACTCATGTCCGGAATCCGAGCTTTCCTAACTTCGGCCGGCGGGAAGTTGACAACCGGGCTTATTCTCGTGGCCGGGGTGGGATTGCTGATCTATCGAGCCATCGATACGTTCGGCGGCGGCGAGATGGTTGCGAACAACCGCAATCGGATGTTCATTGACGCCGAAACCGGGCAGACCTTCCGATATGAGATCAAGGTGGGGGATACGATCCCCGTTCGTTCACCGTACACGGGAAGAAACACCGGTTACGAAGCCGAGGCTTGCTTCTGGACGAAGGAAGGGAAACCGAAACGCGAACCGACGTGGGTATTGCTCAACACTCACCGGGGCAAGCCGGAACCCACCTTCTGCCCGGACTGCGGTCGGCTGGTGGTTCCCTTGAATCCGGCGCCCGCTGAGGGACAAAGCCCGCCCCCGACCGAAGCAGAACGAAAAGGTCGCGCGGATGGGGGGCAATAGGTGGTATAATCAACCGGTTGGTTGATCTGGCCAATCATGAAACGGATGGGATGGTTGAACATGCCTGGGATGAAACAAAACGGGCGGGCGTTTACGCTGGTGGAATTGCTGGTGGTGATCGGGATCATCGCGATCCTGATTTCGATCCTCCTGCCGTCTCTGGGCGCGGCCCGTCGGCAGGCAAATGCGGTGGCCTGCGCTGCCAATCTGCGGAACATCCTGCAGGCCATGCAAAGTTACGCGGCGCAGTACGGTGGTTATATCCCCGGCAGCCCGAACACCACCGGCTATCACATCATGACTCGGGCGAATCCCGCCTCGCAGGACAATGTCAACGAGGTGACGCAGATCTTCGACTGGCACGCGCCATTGGCGCGAATCATGGGGTTGCGCTTCAACACCGGTGGATCGATCGCCGACCGGCAGGAACGCATGTTCACCCTGCTGCGGCATCCGACTTTCACCTGCCCCGAGAATACGTTACTGGCCACCGTCTTCGCTCAGAATGGCATCAATGCCTCTCAGTGGCCAACGCAGCCCTGGCTGTCCTACAACATCGCAGCCGTCTTCCTGTGGCGGGGGTTCGAAACCACTCCGCCTTCGCTGAACGGGGTTTCGCAGATTCAGCGCACCTACGCCGCTACGTTCTACAACCCCCCGGTGAGCTACGTACCGAAGATCACCAAGATTGGAAAAATGGCGAACAAGATTTACGTCGGAGACGGGGCAAGATTCTTCACGGCCTCTACCGGCGCACTGACATATAATCCCGATTGCATCGCCTCCACCGGAGGCTCCTATGCGGATCCCGGCGCTTACACGCGGTTCAGCCGCGCCTGGGATCGCGGACGAGCGCCGGGCAACGGCGTTTCGACGGGGCCGGACGGTCGCCCGATGTCGTTCCGGCACGGACAGCGCAGGCCGTTCGGTCCTGCGGACAGTTATCGGGCGAATTTCGGATTCTTCGATGGTCATGTCGAATCGCTCGGCGACCTGCAGGCTGCCAACCCGAACTTGTGGCTTCCCAAGGGCACGCGCATTCCGGCCGGAACCTCTGAAATGTACCCGGACGTCGTGAACAAATATTTGCCCGGAGTGACCGGCACGTACACGGTTCCCGAATGAACCGCCAACTCAGCACGTGCCAGCCAAGGCTACGTCTCGTGTCGCCGGCCGCGAGGCTGGTGCTGCTTCTCTGCACTCTTCCGGGCTGTGACGAGGCATCAACCCCTCGGCAGGTGCCGCCCGAAAGCTCGGCCGTGTCTGCCGCACTCCCCACGCGAGCCCAGCTTTCGACTCTGGCCGTCCTTCTACCCAGTAAGCCGGCGCACTTGGCCGTGGATCGCGGGGGGACGGTTTATGTCTCCCAACCGACGGATACCGGGCGCGATCTGGTCCTGCGAATCGGACAGAGCCAGACCCTCGAAACGACCGCCCTCACCTCGGCCGCCATCGCGCAGTCGCTAGGCAATCCGGAATTGAAGGGAAACCTGCACGCCCTTTGCGCCGGTGCGGACGGGCACCTGTACTTCTACTTTGCCAGCACCACCGGTCGACGTTCGGAATTTGCTCTCGGTCAGTATCACACGCGAACGGCGATCGTGCGGATTCTGGCGGATTCCAAGGCGTTGCTGCGGGCCAGCGGCTTGGGGGCATCGCTGGAACTGGCCGCGCCCCAGCTTGCCGCGACCGATTCAGCGATATACCTGTCGCTCGCAACCATCGATTCCGAGGTTGTGCTGAAGTTCGACCTCCACGCGCTCAATCGTCCAGGCATGGTGGAGCTTTCGCGCGCGTTTGTTGGGATTCGCCTGGGAGAGGAGCGAATTTCACTTTCTCACCCCGGCGTGCGGTTGTGTTCCAACATCGGCCGGAACCTGCTGGTGGTGGATGGTCACACC
>JAVQWE010000424.1:0-3001 GCA_033579175.1 Phycisphaerales bacterium
TACCCCAGCTTTCCCCCGACTTGACCGCGCGGTTCTGAACCTAAGTCTAGGCGCACAAAGGGGTTGCACGCATTTGCCAACGCCGGCCAGTTCCACAGTGGCTGCTGAACAGTTCCCATCAGGATCGATCCCCCCGCGGTGGAACAATCGGAGGAAACCTGCGTGCGATCCAAAAAACCGGGGTGGCTTGTGAGGTCACCCTGAGACAGGCCGGCCGGGTGGATTCGTGCGGTGTCAGCGAAGGATCGTCGCGGCACGGTCCGGGCCGACGCTGACGATTCTGATCGGCGCCCCGATCAGCGACTCCAACCGCTTTACGTACTGCTGCGCAGCGCGCGGAAGCTCCTCGAAGCGCCGACAGCCGCTGAGGTTCTCGCGCCAGCCGGGCATCGTTTCGTAGATCGGTTCGGCGTTCTCCAGCATCTGCACATCTGCCCGGAACTGTTCCTCCCGCACCCCGTTCACGCGATAGCCAGTGCAAACCTGCACGTGTTCCAGCCCGCTGAGAACATCCAGCATTGTCAACGCTACGGCCGTGATGCCCTGCAATTGGACAGAATATCGCACGGCGACCGCATCGAACCAGCCGCATCGTCTGGGCCGGCGGGTGGTTGTACCGTATTCATTCCCGCGCTGGCGGATGTAATTGCCGGTGTCGTTGTCCTGTTCGGTCGGGAATGGTCCGCCGCCCACGCGCGTGCTGTAGGCCTTCATGATACCAACGAAATGCTTCAGCAACTGCGGTGGCACTCCCGCGCCGGTGAAAACGCCCAGGGCACTGCAACTGGAGCTGGTGACGTACGGATACGTCCCGTGATCGACATCCAGCAGAGCAGCGTGCGCCCCTTCAAAGAGGATGCGCTTGCCTTGACGGGCCGCCTCGATCAACAGCGCGCCGACGTCGTCCACGAACGGTGCAATCCGCCGGCCGAAGTCCCGATACTGCTCAAAAGTCTGCTTCCAGTCGATCGGTGGCGAGTCGTACAGTGCCGCGAGCACCTTGTTGCGCTCGGAGACCACCACCTCGATCTTCGCCCGGAGCCGGTCTTCCTGCAGCAGCTCGGCCACGCGAATCGCCGTGCTGCGCTGCATCTTGTCAGCATAAGCCGGCCCGATTCCCCGGCGTGTCGTGCCGATGCCTGCGGCGCCGGCTCGCATTTCACGCGCCGCGTCTTCCTGCACATGGTGCGGCATCACCAGGTGAGCCTTGTAGCTGATCCGCAGATTCGCCGGGCTGATGGCAATTCCCGCCTTCAGGAACTCGTCAATTTCGGAGAGGAGCACGGCCGGATCGATCACCACGCCGTTGCCGATGCAATTCAGCACATTCGGACGGAAAATGCCCACCGGAAGCAGGTGTGTGGCGTAACGCGTGCCGTTGATCCGCACCGAGTGCCCGGCATTTGCCCCGCCGCAGTAGCGGGCTACCACGTCGGCACGCTCGGCCAGAAAATCGACGATCTTCCCCTTGCCTTCGTCGCCCCATTGCAGGCCGACCACCGCGGTATTTCCATCCAGCAGCTCTGTCACGCGGTCCCTTTTACTCGTGGATTGTCAGGCGTCAAACCGCAGTGACGGCCCCGCAGCCCGTTCCGAGGCCGGCCGACCGTACCGGTGGTGTTTTTCGCGCCGGCCGTCGTCAGAGTCTGCGCCGGATCGAAGGGGCATCTGCCGACTGCGTCCAGACAGGACCATCGACAGAGCGCCGTCCCGGGGTGATGTCAAATCCCCATCACATCAGCCCGGCTTCAAGCCATCGCGGATGTGATGCCGATAACAGTCAGGAGAGTCAGTGCCCCGGCAGGTTCGATGGAGCGATCAGGCCGTGCGTCGACAGGCGATTTTTGATCTTCCTCTGGAAGCAGTGCTGCGAGTGGAAATCGCGCGGCCGCTGCAACTGCTGAATGTTTTCACAATCGGTCAGTTTCTGTCGGCCTGGCACGACCCCGATCGTCAGAGTGAGATGATCCTGTTGTTCGACTCGGCTCAGCAGGCCCGGCACGCCGTTGCCGTCTGCGCCAACTGGCTGGGGGGTAAACATGCTCCCGTGATGCACGCCGGCTGGAGCGAACCCTGGTGGCGAGGCGACGAGAATCTGGCCGTCTGACCCTCGGCCGACGAGGTCTCATCGCCCCGTAAGCCGGCCATCGGCTTCAGGCGGCCGACCGGCAGGATGGGTCGCTCACCATTGAGCCTCTTCAAACGGGCTGGACGGGGGCTTCACCTTGGGCTTCGGTAGCAGATTCAGCATTGCTTTCACCAGGCCCGCATCCTGACCGCCAAAGACCCTCACATTCAGTCCCGACGATTTGATGAGGGTAAACTCACTGGCATGAGGCTCCTGCTTGTCTCTGGCAAGCCTGGCGAAGCGATCTTTCGAAAAGCTCATGGGCATCAGCATCTGCGCCAGTCGATGCGGCTCGCGCAAGGCGATCGGATGCCCGCCGTCGTCCAGTTCGAAGACGGCCGCCCGCAAGTCGCAGCTCAGGCACGCCACGGGCGACCTGGAGGCCGCAGTCAGCAACGCGTCAAGGTCGTCATAGGCCACGGCGGGGCGGGCAGCGTCGTGGACGATCACATGCGTGGCCTCTGACGAGAGCTTTTCCATCGCCGCGGCGGCCTGGTCGGTCCATCGCGGTCCACCCGTGATCACCTTGACTCCGCTGAAGCTCAGATGTCCCCCGAACTTGCGCCTGCCCTCTTCGGCAAATTCAGGCAGAAAGCAAAGCTGAATCTGGCGGATCGCGTCGCGGTTGAGGAATAATTCAACGCTGCGCAACAATGCCTCTCGACCATCGATCTTCACCGCCGCGGCATGCGGCTCTGAGCGGACCAGCGGCGGCGGAGCGGTGATCAACAAGACACTGAACGTGGGCGCGGCCATGCAGGAATTGTGGGCGCGCGGCCGTCTGAGATCAAATCACCGCCGAGGTTGCATCCATGCCATGCCACCCCCGAAGCAGCGCGGCTCGGCAGGACCCCCCGCGTTCGTGATGACCCT
>JAVQWE010000425.1:0-2989 GCA_033579175.1 Phycisphaerales bacterium
AGGTCACGGTACTGGGTTTGGCATTCAAGCCGGGGACCGACGATATGCGCGAGTCGCCGGCGATTCCCGTGATCCGACATTTGCAGGCCCGGGGTGCGTCGGTGACGGCATTCGATCCCGTCGCTACCACCGTGGCACGGAAATTGCTTGCGGAAAATCCACCCCGGTTCGCAGAGTCGCTGTCGGAGGCAGTCAGCAACGCCGATGTCATCCTGCTCGTAACGCGCTGGCCGCAATTCGCGTCCCTGCCGCGGATGCTGCGGGAGTTGAACAGCAACGCGACGATCATCGACGGGAGGCGCATGATCGATCCGTCGGCCGTGGCGCGCTACGTCGGAATCGGTCTGAAGGGAGAGAGGTCATGAAAGTCGTGCTTTTCTGCGGCGGCATGGGGCTGCGGCTCCGGGAATACTCCGACAGCGTCCCGAAGCCGATGGTTCCGGTGGGCTATCGACCGATCCTCTGGCACCTGATGAAGTATTATGCTTATTACGGACACAAGGACTTCATTCTCTGCCTCGGCTACAAGGCCGATGTGATCAAGGATTACTTCCTGAACTACAACGAGGCGGTGAGTAACGACTTTGTGCTGCGCAAGGGAGGGAACGATATCCAGTTGCTCTCCAACGACATCAGTGACTGGACCATCACGTTCGTGGATACCGGCCTGAACAGCAACATCGGCCAGCGGCTGTTGCGCGTCCGTCCGCATCTGGAGGGTGAGGAAATGTTCCTTGCCAATTATGCCGACAACGTGACCGACGCGCCCCTCCCGGCCATGATCGACCATCTGGTCAAGCAGCCCGGGAAGGTCGCAAGCTGCATCAGTGTGCGACCGTGTCAGACGTTCCATGTCTGGGAAAGCGATGAGCACGGCGAGGTGCGCAGCATCCGACCCGTCACCCAGGCGGATATCTGGATGAACGGCGGATTCTTCGTTTTTCGCAGCGAGTTCTGGAATTACATCAAGGAGGGTGAGGAAATCGTCAACGAGCCGTTTTCACGCCTCATCGCCGCCCGGAAGCTCTGTACCTTCAAATGGGATGGCTTCTGGGCCTGCATGGATACTTTCAAGGAACGGATGACCCTGGAAGACCTCAGCCAGAAAGGCAAGGCACCGTGGATGGTCTGGCAGACCGGACAGCAGCCGGTTCAGGCACGGTCGGCCTGAATGGCGCGACCCGGATCGTCCCGCAGCGACAGCAGCTCAGCGGCGCCGACACGGCCGATTGAGAGACCGATGACGCGACTGCAACATGCTTTGCTTATGTGATCCATCTCGAGTCCGCCGGCTGCTTTGCCTCGGTGCGCATTGCGACGATATCGAGATTGGCGCCGGCGGCACCATCCTGCGCCTTGTTGAGGCCAATCCGCAACTGGAGATCCGCTGGATGGTTTTCGGTGCCGCCGATGAGCTGCGCCGGCAGGAGGCCCGCGCCGCCGCTGCCATGTTCGCCCCCCGCGCGCAGGTGGAACTGCTGGACTTCCGCGACGCCTTCATGCCTCATGATGGAGCACGCCTCAAGGAATGCTTCGAACGCCTCAAGCGCGAATTCGATCCAGACCTGATCCTGACGCATCACGACGACGACCGGCACCAGGATCATCGACTGATCAGCCAGCTCACATGGAATACCTGGCGGAACCACGTCATCTTCGAATACGAAATCTTCAAATATGACGGCGACCTGAGCCGGCCAAACGTCTTTGCCCCTCTGAGCGAATCACTGGTTGAGCGGAAGATTTCCGGCATCCTCCAGAGCTTTCGATCGCAGGCAGCCAGGCACTGGTTCACTGCCGATGTGTTCCGCGGGCTGATGCGCCTCCGCGGGGTCGAGTGTAACTCCCCCAGTGGTTATGCGGAGGCCTTCCACGCCCGCAAAATCCTGCTGTAGGCCCCACGTTTTCGTCCTGTTTCCGCCGGACAGCCGCAACCTGCCGCACTACCTCCCCTTCCGTCGGTCCCGGAGGGTATCGTCAGCCAGCCTGCCGGCAGGTCCGACCTCGCCTAGCCTGCCAGCTCTGCCAATCGCTGAGCCAGTTGCGCCCGTGGAACACGCTCCTGAAGGTGCTCCCCCAGAAGCCATGCTCCGGCGGCGGGGCCGCTGAGCATCTCCAGGGTGTTGGCAACGATATAATCGGCCTCGCTGGCCCGACGGCTCTGCTGGGCGATTTCGACCAGCTGCGGCTCCGACAATCCCACTTCCAGCTTGAACTTCACCAGCAGGCCGCGATAGTTCCAGCGGCGGCGGAAGAGGTCGATCAGCTTTTCAGTGCGTCGGCCGAGGACGGCGATCGCATCGTAGTTGCTTCTGATCTTGCCGGCGGATACGTCACGAACCGTCCACTGTTCCAGGCCGTTCCCGATGGTTCGGCGTTCCAGAACGCTGAAGGCACCTGCGGGCGCGTAATCCGCAACTGCGGCGGTCATGAAGATCGCGTGGTATGCTGTCGTTGCAACCCGCTCTTCCAGCAGCGCGCGCAGTTGGGCATGAGATCGGAACGCCGTCGCCTTCAGGGGCGATTCCGGGTTCTGACAGATCTCCTGGACATGTTGTTGATTGCTCGTCAACAGGTCCACGGCGCCGCGGGAAGAGAGTGCCTCCGCGATGGACCGGCCGGTATTTCCCGTGAAGATGTTCCCCCAGTCGCGCACCTGATCAATCATCTCGCGGGTGTTTCCGGCGGTGACAAGAAATCGCATGGGCAGGGATTCTACCCGACGGCGCCTGATGAGCCGATCCGGATCGCGCCATCGGTTTTACATGATTCTCACGGAGCGCTTTTGCAGTTGTGGCGAGGGAGGGATACTCTGCCAACTGCCGTGCCTCCCGAGCAGTCCAGCCGACCCTACGCGCTGCGCAACCCCTTCCGGCGACGGCTGCCGCGGGCGCTGGCGGCTGCCGCAATCCCTGCCGTAGAGCGGGCGCTGGCGCTGCGGCAGTTGAATGACGCCTACCTTCGCGCTTGCGCGGACGATCCCAGCCAG
>JAVQWE010000426.1:0-2984 GCA_033579175.1 Phycisphaerales bacterium
TGAGGTGGATGCGGCCGTGGAGCCGCAAAATCGGCTGATCTGGTATCGCCGGTGGGATTGGAGCCTTCCGCGATTCGTGCCGTTGTATGCGGCGATTCATCTGACCATTCAAGGCACACTTTCGACGCTGGTGTACCGGGGGTGCCTGCGATTTGCCGAATGGCGCGGCGATGCCGGGCAACTGTATGCGCAGTGGGAGCTTGCCATCCCGTTCATCCCGGCGATGGTGGTTCCGTACCTTTCGGTTTACCTGCTCTTCGTCGGCACGTTCTTTGTCTGTCGCAGTGCCCGGGAGCTGATGACCCTTTCTCTACGCCTGCTGAGCGGTCTGCTGGTGTCGGCGGCGTCTTTCTGCCTGCTGCCGCTGCAGAGCGGGTTCGTTCGACCCCAAGTGGCGGGCTTTTACGGGGAGTTGTTCCGAGTGATCGACGCCAATGACGCCCCATTCAACATGGCGCCTTCGTTGCACGTGACCACCACGGTCATCCTCGCGGCGACTTTGGCCGCCCATTCCCGCCGCTGGCTGCGAGGCCTGCTGATGGGCTGGTGCGGTCTGATCGTTGCCTCAACCGCGTTCACCTGGCAGCATCACCTGATTGATATTGCAACCGGCTTGCTGCTTGGCGCCGGATGCGTCCGGCTGATCCGACCGACGGCCGCTCCTGCTTCCGCTTGCGGTGTCGAGTCATCCACCGACGTGCTTCGCGGAAGGCTCCGATCGCCAGTTGTGGGGGCCAGCTGTCCAGCGGCGGAGGCACAGTGACAGCATCACGGACAAGCCGACCCCCGTCGATGGTTCGGGAATCAACCCGAGTGTCACGTTGCCCGCGCCGGTAATCAGGTTGAGGTAGCGGCCGGTGACGGGCCCGCTGGAGGCGGAGGGGGCCGAAAATGCGGTGGTCACGAAGAAGTATTGAACGTTGGGCTGAAGGTTGACGTTCAGCAGCGCGCCGCCGATGGCATCGCCCCCCAGCGGCAGGTTGTTCAACGTGTTGTTGCGGATCACATTCGGGCCTTGTCCCTGCGCGCGTACGAGGTTCGACAACGGGTTGGCCGGATCAAACCCACCGGCGTACAAAACCCCCGCCGATTGAAACTCGCTGGCCGAAGCCAGCGCGTAGGCCCCGGCCGTGTCGACGAAAAACGGCTGCACGTCGTAATGCGGGAATCGGTTGGTCAGGAAGGGTGCGGACCATCCCGGAGGGTTCGTGGGGACCTGCTGCGGCCGATTGAAGGTGGGGTCCGATGTGGAAAGGACGCCGTTGTATTCCACGGTCCCGGGGGCGTGCTGGTCGTCAAAGCTGTAGGTGAGGGTGGATCGTCCATCGACTCCGGGAACGAATGCCTCATCGTCGATGGAGTACATTTCAAAAAGCATTGCCGAGGACAGGGTGGCTCCGCCCGGGACATAGATCGTGGTGCTCACGGGAATGGTGCCGTCGAAATCATACAGGTCAGTGAACTGAAACCACGGCTGCCCGATCGCCAGCAGACCGCCCGTCGGATGAACGCGCAGACTGCTTGCCCAGGCCGCAGGGTGGACCTTCGTCAACGTTCCCTGCACGTGAATTCGCCTCGTGACACCGCTGACACCGGCGACAATCGTTCTGGTGTTATGGGCAGAGGTCGAGGCAAAGCCCCAGTAACCGTAATGGGTTGCGTTGGTGATTGTGCGGGTGCCAAGCGTGGCGGCGGAGGCGCCGGCGGCGAAGATCATCACCTGCACAAGAGCGGCACGGGTCAACAACGCCATCATGGGCATCTCCCGGAGTGAGCTGACATACACGGCAAAGATCGGAGAGCCGCGGGGTCTCCGCCGGTGCCATCGCGGGATGTCGGGCCCTGTGGCACCGTCACTGGCATCTACGGCACGGAAGTCAGTGTACCACTGCACGGGTCAGGTCGGCCAAGGGATTCATCCTGAGTCGAGCGGTTTCCTTCTGGCATCAAGCCTCGCTGCCGGCGGCGGCTGGGGCTTGGCGGCGCGGATCGAAGCAGGCTGCCATTCTGGCAGTACGCGCCTGAGCTTCTTGTGCTGTGAAGCCGACCTTCGAAGCATCCCACGGCTTGGTGGAGAGGCTATCGTCCTGCCGGTGTCCGATTCACCGCGGAAACAGGAACGTCACCGTGAATCGCAGACCCCAGTCCGGCCCGCCGTCGGGCGCATCGGCGAAATACCGTAGCCCTCCCCCGACCTGAATCGGCTGGTTTCCCAGCTTCAGCAACTGGTTCGCGCCGATGTTGATGGGAATGGTCCACTCTTCGGCGTTCCAGTCATAAGTGCTCTCCACGTTGAAGAAGAAGGTGAGCGCCGATTTCGTCGTGTAGTTCAAGAATGGTTGCAGGAACGTTGCATTCACCGCGCGGCGGTCGTCATCACCGGCATAGCTCCAGATGTGATTGGCCAGCGCGCCGAATGTCCAGGGGCCATGCTGCAGCAAAACGACACCGGTCGGACCGATCCCCCACTTCTCTGAGCCGAGTGAGTCATTGGTGGCTGTGGGCCAGAGGAACACAGGACCCACACCCCAGATCAGCCCACCCGGACCGGGTTCTTTCGGGGAAAAGAAGAAGCTCTGTACGGTGTCACCGAGTCCGAACTGAGTTGCGTCTGAATCCCGGACGACATCGTCCTGATAGATAACCGGCACAATCGTTCGCGTGATGAGGTTCAGCTTGTCAGTCAGGGAAAAGGGAATGACGGGTTGCACATTGAGTGTCAGGCGATATCCGTCATCGCCGGGACGATCGAACCCGGCGTCATAATTGAATTGAAGCGGCACGCTGATGAGACTGGCGACCGGGTTGGCCAGCTTCTTGGCCAGGTCTTCGGCGCTTCCCGCTGCAGCGCCTCCCGCGGGATCGGGGATATTCTGCAGCATCGCGGGAATGTGAGCCGCACCGCCGGGAGCCGGTTCTTCTGCCGCCAGCGACGGATCGAAGCCCGTCAATGCGAGGATCGTGGCCAGAGTGACAGTACATCT
>JAVQWE010000427.1:0-2982 GCA_033579175.1 Phycisphaerales bacterium
TCCGATCTGCCTGAACCTCCGGATCGGTCTTCAGGCTGCCGTTGACGACAAAATAAAAAGGGATCAGGAACATCACCGCCCCGAGAGAAAGGAGCAGGTAAATCACAAAGACCGACCGCGACCGACGGCTGGCCGATTTCGACCGGGACAGCATCGGCGGCAATCCCCTGCTGTCGTTCAGGTTCGCCGGTGGCGGGGGAGAGGTAAGTTCGACGGAAGCGGAGCTCATGGGTTCCATTTCCTGCCACATGAGGCAAGAGGAGTCACAGTTTCAGCCCCTCGTAATACACCAGGTTGCGCGACCCGCGGAAAACCAACAGGGTGAGAATCAGCACGATGACGAACAACACCCAGGCCATGGCGCTGGCGTATCCCATGTTGTGGAACTCAAAGGCCGTGCGGTACAGGTTCAGGACGTAGAACAGCGTGGCGTTGTCGGGTCCGGGGCCGGTCATCGTGTAAGCCTGTGTGAAGACCTGAAAGCTGCCGATGATGCCCATGACGAAGTTGTAGAAGATCAACGGAGAAAGCTGCGGGAGTGTCACGTTCCACAGTCGCCGGGCAGGTCCGGCGCCGTCGATCGTGGCCGCTTCGTACAGACTGGCGGGGATGCCTTTCAGTCCCGCAAGGTAGATGATCATGCCTCCACCCACCCCCCAGAGGCCCATCAGCACGAACGCCGGAATGGCCCAGACCGCGGCGTCGTTCACCGGGGGATCAACCGTCGTGTCCACGCCGAACCAGTTCGGCGGGTTTTTCCCGAACAGCCCGGTGATCGGACGAAGGACGGTGTTGATCAGTCCGTAATCGTTGTTGTAGAGCTGAAGCCACAGCACGGCCATCGCCACCCCGCTTACCACGCTGGGCACGAAATAGATGGTGCGGAAGATTCCGATCCCACGGACATTGTGGTTCATCAGCAGGGCGACCGCCAGCGCCGCCAGTTGCGTCACCGGCACTCCCAGCAGAACGTAGTAGGCCGTCACCTTCAGCGACTGATAAAACTCCCGGTCGCGCGTGAAGAGCTGCGCGTAATTGGCCAGCCCGACGCTCTGGGCCTGGCTGATGGGGTTCAGGCCCGTCCATTTCGAGAAGCTCAGCAGCAGCGAAACGATCATCGGGCCCAGAGTCAGTGCAAGGAAGCCGATCAGCCATGGCGAGATGAACACCCAGCCGGCGATCTCGGTGGCGCGTTCGAGCGGGCCCAGCCGCTCCCGGCGGGCCTTCAGCCACAGCACAAACAGCACGGTGGCGGCGACGGCAGCGGTGAGGGACAGGATGGCCGTCCACGGCATCGGCTCGAACCTGCGCCGTTTCAGCGGCGAATCCAGCTCGGCCAGCCAGTCGCGGGCGATCTTTTCGGCGGCAACGGCCGGGGTATCCTGCCCGGTGACAATTGCCCGGTTGATCCCCTGTTCAAGGATGCGACCCCATTCCTGCTCCCGGGGAAGCTGCTGCAGGCGCGCATACGGCACCGCTTCAAGGAACAGATGGGCTGCGTACTTCGGGATGGGCGGCTCCTGCGGGTCCTCCGGTGGCGGGGGAGAGAGGAAATCGTCGCTCATCGCCACACTGCGCAGCGCCGGAATGGCCAGTTGCGCCCGTGCCTGCTGGACTTGTCCCTCACGTCCACACAGAAAGCGCAACAGGGCAAAGGCCTCGTCCGGATGCCGGCTGCGGCTGCTCATCGCCCAGCCGGTGTAGAAGATCTGACCGGCCGGCGCCGCCGCGTACGGGGAAGGGAGGATATCCCACGAAAATCGCGTGATGGCCTTGAATTTCGGGACCTGCCACACCCCCACGGGTCCGGTGCATCCGATGTTGCCGAGAAAGAACTCCTGTCCACCGTCCTTGGCGATGCCGCTGGCATTGAAGGCGGTGCGGTCTCGCAGGCGCATCCGCGCGATCATTTCCAGCGCTGCCTGTGCCTGCGGCGAGGACAGAGCCACCGAACGGAAATCGACGCGGCCGGAATCATCCACGTGAAAGAAGTCGGCCCCGAAGGTCCAGAGGATGTGTCGGATTGTGTCCGGCCACAGCTGCAGCAGCGTTCCGTAGATCTCACGTCCCTCAAAGCCCGGTGTGCCATCCAGCGCGCGGATCTTTTTCATTTCCGATTCAAAGCGGCTCCAGGTCCATCCGTTCTGCTGGATGTCGCGCCAGTCGATCCCCGCTTTCTCGAACAGATCCTTGTTGAAGTAAAAAACCGCCGTGGTGAAGTCCTTGGGGAGCGCATACAGCGGGCCTCGACCGATCAGGTCTGTGCCGGTGTCAAAGCGGAAGGCCTGCAGCAGGATCGGCCAGAAGTCGGCTTTCCATTGCTCGGGCTCGCGGGCCAGATACTCATCCAGCTCTGCCAGCAGACCCAGCGATGCCAGCTCCGGAAGCTGATCCGGGGGCAGATAGAACACGTCCGGGGGGTCGCCGGCAGCCATCATGGTTTTGAGCTTGTTGCGCATGGCTCCGGCATCGCCGGGGTTGATGCGTGTGACCTGAATCCGGGGGTTTTCGCGGGCAAAGCGGTCCACAAGGTCGCGAACAATCCTGTCTTCGGCCGGATCTCCCCAGTGGAGCACGGTCAACTGGACAGGCTTTTCCGCCCGAGCCATGGCGCGTCGAACGACCCGTTGCCCGACGTCGAAGAACGACCAGACCACGATTGCCAGGCATATGCCGGCCAGAACGATGCGAATGGCCCGGGAAACGCTCATGGGATTTCACGCAAAACCTCGGGTCTGCCCGCGCGGCAGGATCTCGTACCAGCACGCTGCAGGGCCACGATTCCGGGAATGCTCCGGTTCACGAGCAAAGCGCGGCTATGGCGCCAGCACGGCCGAGTCGTAAGGCGCCAGCTCGATCCGCACGCCTCCGGCGGCCGGTTTCAGCGGGCTGACAGCCGTCGCCGAGATCGTCGGACGAGCCGCTGCCCCGTCGTCGTTGAAAGCTACCACCGCCGACGGATGCAGATAATCCCGCAGCGGC
>JAVQWE010000428.1:0-2980 GCA_033579175.1 Phycisphaerales bacterium
CGGTAGAACCTGCCATCGTCACCGGTGAAAAACAGATAGGCGTGTGTGTCGTCACAGATGATCCAGTAGTCGATCCACAGGTCGCCCACGGTAGCCGGTTTATTCTCGAAAAAGTTGCGGGGCTCGCTCCAGGAAGCCGGGTCAGCCAGATCGTCGGAAGTGGAATACTGAGGGTGCTGTGACTGATAGATCAGATACCACTTCTTCTGGGGCGAAAAATAAAACACCTGTGGCGCGCAGTGATAGCCCCGAAGGCGCGGGTTGGTGTCCAGAAAATACGGGGTGGCGTGCTTCGCGTCCTCCCAGTTTTCGAAGTTCAGGTAAACCATCTGCCAGCCGCGGTCGCTGGAGATTGTGGCGTAGACGTGCCAGCGGTCGTTGAAGCGTACCACGCTGGGGTCTTTAATCGAAAAGATTTTGCGCGAGGGATCGACGGGTGGAAGGATCAGTTCGGCACTTGCGGTCCAGCGAAACTCCCTGGGGAGGCCCGTGTCCGTGCTCTGCCCCGCTGACCCTTGCGCAAAGGCCGCTGCCAGCCCGAAGCAAACCAGATATCCAGCCCTGCTTCCTGAATCCATGGCTCGCTCACCCTCAAATTGCCGTAAGGTAATCGATTGCCTTACGCAGGTTAGCGTCCACTCGTCTTCGGTCAACCTCCGGGTTGGAGATTCTTCGGGGTTGCGGGTTGGTCGCCCGACTGCTCCCGCCATGCCTGCAGTTGTGCTTCCAGGGGTCTGCCCCCGGCGGCGCCGGAGCTTTGATAGCGTTGCACCACGTTTCTGGCGCCCAGGCAACGGTAGACATCGGCATCGACGCGCGGAAGTTGTGTGCCGGAGGCGCCCGGAAGCTGCTCGGCCGACTCAATGGCCTGATTGAACTCCGCGACCGTCAACTGATGCAACCCCTCTTTGTGCTGTCTCTCACACTGCGCCACCAGCGTGCCGACGATGTGATGGGCCGTGCGGAAGGGGATGCCCCGGGTGACCAGGTATTCGGCCAATGACGTCGCGTCGAGAAACCCGCGGTCGAGGGTTGATTCGATGCGCTGGCGGTCGAACTCCGCCGAATTCACGATCGCCGCCGCCATCGTCAGGCACTGGCTGACGGTGTCGAAGGCGCGGAAGACGATGCGCTTGTCTTCCTGCAGATCGCGGTTGTAGCCGATAGGCAGGCCCTTGAGGATGGTCATCAGGGCAAACAGATCGCCGTAGACATTGCCGCAGCGTCCCCGGATCAGTTCCAGCATGTCGGGGTTGCGTTTCTGGGGCATCATCGAGCTGCTGGTGGTGTATCGGTCGGCGATCCTGAGGAAGCCGAATTCGCTGGACATGTAAATGATCCACTGCTCGGCGAAGCGCGAGAGATGCTGGGCGATCATGGCGCAGGCGAAGAGGAACTCGCACGCCCGGTCGCGGGAGGCGGTCTGCTCCATGCTGGATCGCGGGCCGGACGGATAATTCAGCAGCGAGGCGGAAAAATCGGCGTCGATGGGCAGCGAGGTTCCCGCGAGGGCACCGCTGCCCAGCGGGCTGTCGAGGTTCTGGCGTGCCGGTTCACAGCTTCGATCGAACGCGCGCTGCAGACGATCGACGTCACGGTCAAACATCACCCACCAGGCGTGGGCTTCGGCGGCGGCTTGGATCGGCTGGGCGCGCTGCAGATGGGTGTAGCCGGGCATGACGATGTCGGCCGAGCGGATCGCCAGCCGCTTCAGTTCCTCCTGGAGGCGCCGGATCGACTCGCGCAGCGACAGCGCTGCGGAGATAATCCACTCCGACAGGTCCAGCGCCACCTGATCGTTGCGGCTTCTTCCCGTGTGCAGCTTCCGGCCTGGTTCTCCGATCCGGCGGATCAGCTCGGTTTCGATGCACATGTGGATGTCTTCCAGTTCCTTGCGGAAGCCGGCCCAGCCCGCGCCGTCACGGTCGATTTCCGACTCGATCTGCTTCAAGCCCGTGACGATCGCGTCGCAATCCTGCCGGCTGATCAGCCCGACTTTCGCCAGCATCATCGCGTGCGCGATGCTCCCGGCGATGTCCTGCCGATACAACCGCCAGTCATAACTGACCGATTCGACAAACTCCTGTGCGATCGCGTCGGGTTCCCCGGAAATCCGCGCCTGCCACGATTTCTGCCCGGAAGACATGCTTCCAATGTAGCACGCCGTGCCCCGTGGCTGAAATCGCTCGCGTCGGGGCACACGCCTCAGCCCAGACGACGTAACCACGGGCCGATCCAGGTGCGGATGAACTCGACGGCTGCGGCCAGCCCGTGCCCGCAGCTTTGCGCGCGGATCAACACATCGTTGAAATCCGGGTCATGGCGCAGCGATTCCGTGGCCTCTTCGATCAGCAGTTCCTGATCCAGCACCCCCGCCAGATGCGGGTGTTCCGACGAAAACTGCTCCCATTCGGTCTGCAGTGCCCGTTCCACTTCCCCGCGCAGGAAGATGCGGTTCATGGCAGAATCTCCGGAAACGACAGTCTTTGCTCGATTTCCTGCAGAAGCGCCAGTTGATGCAGGGCGCTTTCGATGGCCGCAAGGTTGTCGATCGTTCGTTGATGAGCCCGGCGCGACTCCTGCTGCTGACGATGCAGCGCGTCGATGGCTGCCGCGTATGCCCGACGCGCCTGGATCACCCATGCAGCCTCCGGTGACGCGCGCTGTCGGACATCCGCGTCAAATGCCTGATCCAGGCGCTGGCGCTGTGCCGCCTGAAGCTGTTCGATGAGCTGCTGGCGCGCCTCCAGGGATTCGCGCACATGCTGCACGCCCTGACGGGCCTGATACACCAGATCGGATTTGATCTGCAGATAAGGCGTGCAACCGGCAAAGAGAAGGCTTGCGGTCACCCAGAGGCATCGTCGCACGAGCGGGTATGACCCCTGGACAGAGCAGCAATCGTCCCGAAGCGGTCGGAGGATCATGATTCTCGCTCCCGGAGCTCTGAAAGAAGCTGCTGCTGCGCATTTGCAAGCTG
>JAVQWE010000429.1:0-2971 GCA_033579175.1 Phycisphaerales bacterium
CGACCCATGGCTTCAACTGGATCCCGACCCGGCAGCCCGTCGTAAAACGGCATTGGCCGGCATTGCCGCGGGGGTCCGACGTCTTCTCAACCCTGGGCAAATGGGAACACGCGGCTGAGCGGAGGGTGCAGTTCGCGGGACAGACCTACGAAAGCAGCAAGGCCCGGCAATGGTGGAAGCTGCTGGACCTGCCGACACGCACCAGCTGGAAGCTTCGCATGGCGATGGCCGACGTGCCGACCGAAGCGCAGCGGCAGTTCGAATCGCACGGATGGGGTTTTGATGATCCCGCTCAGGCGTCCAGGGATCCAGCGGCGTTCCAGAGATACGTGGCGAACTGTGCCGGCGAATTGACCGTCGCCAAGGAGATATACACCGCCCTTCCCAGTGGGTGGTTCAGCGACCGCAGTGCCTGCTTTCTGATGAGTGGCCGACCGGTCATCACTCAGGCCAGCGGCTTTGATCAATGGCTTCCGACCGGAGAGGGGCTTTTCAGCTTCCAGACCGTTGACGAGGCCGCCGGGGCACTGGAGGCGATCCGATCGGACTACGGGCTGCATTCGCGCCGCGCCCGGCAGATCGCGGAGGAGAATTTCGAGTCCGCAAAGGTGCTCAAGGACCTGCTGGATCGCGTGGCCTGATCCGTGCGCTGCCGAACCAACTTCGGGGGCCTGCCCGGCATGCCGGCCGACAGCAGGCGAGGGCGTTTGCCAATCCGACGTCGGCCGATACCATGCGCGACCCGTGACTGTCAGGACAAGGAAGGTCAGCCACCCGCGATGAGCGATCTGAATCTCCACACCCCTGTCGATTCCGCTCCAGTGAAGCTTTCTATCGTCATTCCCTGCTACAACGAGGCGGCCACCGTTCAGGAACTGGTGGCCCGCGTCGTCCGGGCGCGGCTGCCGGAGGGAATGACGCGCGAGATCATCTGCATTGATGACGCCAGCCGCGACGGAACCGCCGCCAAGCTCGATGAGCTGCCGATGATTTTCCCGGGAGTCGATTTCAAGATCTTTCACAAGCCGGTCAACCAGGGAAAGGGAGCGGCGCTGCGCGACGGCTTCAAGGCGGCCACGGGCCAACTGGTGCTCGTGCAGGATGCCGACCTCGAATATGACCCGCAGGACTACATGAAACTGCTGACCCCGATCCTCGACAACAAGGCCGATGTGGTGTACGGCTCCCGGTTTATCGGCGAACCGCATCGCGTGCTGTATTTCTGGCACAGCGTGGCCAACCGGTTCCTCACGACGCTCAGCAACATGTTCACCAACCTCAATCTCACGGATATGGAGGTCTGCTATAAGGTCTTCCGCAAATCCGTGCTGGATCGCATCACTCTCAAATGCAATCGATTCGGCTTCGAGCCGGAAGTGACGGCGAAAATCGCCCGGCTGCGACCCAGGCTGCGGATTTATGAGGTGGGTGTCGCCTATTACGGGCGCAGTTACGAGGAAGGCAAAAAAATCACGTGGAAAGACGGCGTCAAGGCAGTGCTGACAATCCTTCGATTTGCCGTCAGCAATTGATCCGCGGCCGGCGCGGCGCCCCTGGGGCTGGATCGCACCTGAGCCACTCGACAATCGACTTGCGGGAATTCACAATCGGACCTGATGCGAATTCTGATCTCCGGCGGGGCCGGCTTCCTCGGCTCTCACCTGACGGACCTTCTGCTCTCACAGGGGCACGAGGTGATCGGGGTAGACAACTTCATCACGGGCAAGCGCCAGAACATCGCGCATCTGGCGGGGCACCCGGCATATCGTTTCATCGAGGCCGACGTGTGCGATCCGCTGCGGATCGAAGGTCCGCTGGACCGGGTGTATCATCTGGCCTCGCCGGCTTCCCCGATGGGGTATGTCAAGCACCAGATCGCCACCGTAAAAGTCAACAGTCAGGGCACCTGGAACCTTCTGGAACTGTCGCTGGAGAAGAAGGCACGGTTTCTCGTGGCCTCCACCAGCGAATGCTACGGTGACCCGACGGTGCACCCGCAACCGGAAACCTACTGGGGCAATGTCAACCCGATCGGGTTGCGAAGCATGTACGATGAACCGAAGCGATTTGCTGAAGCCTGCACCATGGCCTATCACCGGGAACGCAAGGCCGACACCCGAATCGTCCGGATCTTCAACACCTACGGCCCGCGGATGGACCCTTACGATGGTCGTGTGGTTATCAGTTTCATTCGTCAGGCCTTGAACAACGAGCCCCTGACAGTCTTTGGCGACGGCAAGCAGACACGCTCCCTCTGCTATGTGAGCGACCTGATCCGGGGGATCAATCTGGCGATGGAGTGCGACTTCCACGAGCCGATCAACCTCGGAAACCCGCAGGAGCTGACGATTCTGGAAATCGCCAGGGAGGTGCTGTCGCTCATTCCTGAGAGCAAATCGACGATTACATTCCTGCCGATGCCGCCGGATGACCCCAAGGTGCGCTGCCCGGATATTACCCGCGCGCGCCAGATCCTCGGATGGCAGCCTGTGGTCTCGCGACGCGAGGGGCTTTCCCGGATGATCGACTTTTACCGAGATCAGCTTCTGAAGAAATGATGCGGCGGTAACGCACCCGCCTTGAGCGGGAAACCCCGCTTCCATCGGGTATCATCTGGCCCGCAACCGGGTGCACAGGAACGATGCCGCCTCCGCATGCTTGCTCCTGACATACGCCGGCGGCAACCGGACGTGGCGGCGCGCATGACCGGCGGCGGACCAGATCATCCGGGTTGCTGGCAGCCGCGCCCGTTCTGCAACGCAATCATCGGCTGACGCGACCCGTCACATCATCGCGGGGGGGGTTCCCTGCCCCCGTCGCGCGGGCCGCCGTCCCTCGGCCCTCCGTCGCGGGGGCCTCTGCCCCCCCGGAAACGCGGCATTTCCGCCAGGAGCTTGTCATATTGCTCTCGTTGCTCGGGGGAGAGCAGGGCGCGAGTCTCCTCCTCGGCCCGTTTGAAGATCGCGTGGGC
>JAVQWE010000430.1:0-2951 GCA_033579175.1 Phycisphaerales bacterium
CCCGAAAACCCACCCAGCCCGGCCCGTCCAACCATGGCTAAGACCCGATTCGTGTCGAATTAAGCATCGATTAACCGCTTGACGGCGTTCCCTCCAGCCGTTGCACTCTCCCGCATGTCCAGAACCACTTTCGCCACCGGTCGAGGGCTGCACCTGCGGACCGACGGTGAATCACGGGAGCTTCCCATCATGAGCAAAACCAGCGAACCCGCCCGTCCCGCCGCGCGGTCGCACGCGCCAGCTTCCGGTGTGTCCAAGAATCGCAAGCGCATTCTGGTCGTGGACGATGAAAAAGACCTGCTCGAACTGGTCCGCTTTAACCTCGAACGCAACGGCTACGAGGTCATCACTGCCGCCGACGGCAACACCGCGCTGGAACTGGCCGCCAAACAGTCCCCCGACCTGATCGTGCTGGACCTGATGCTCCCGGGGCTGGACGGCACAGAAGTGGCCCGCCGGCTCAAAGCAGACGCCGCCACCGCCTCAATCCCCATCGTCATGCTCACCGCCAAGAGCGAGGAAACCGATGTCGTCGTGGGGTTGACGCTCGGTGCCGACGATTACGTCACCAAACCTTTCAGCATGAAGATTCTGCTGGCCCGGCTCAACACCGTCCTGCGCCGCAGGGACAGCGCCGCCGGTCCGGCCGGAGGAGAAACCCCGGCGATCCTCAAGGCCGGCCCGCTCACCATCGACACCGCCAAGCACGATGTCTCGGTAAACGGAACCCCGGTCCGCCTGACGCTCACGGAATTCAAGCTGCTGACGGCCCTGGTGGCCGCGCGCGGACGTGTGCTGACGCGCGATCAGCTGATGGACAAGGCCATGGGCACCGATGTATTTGTCACCGACCGCGCCATCGACGTGCACATCACCTCGATTCGCAAGAAGCTGGGTGAGGCGGCGTATCTGGTGCATACCGTGCGCGGCGTGGGATACCGGCTGCACGAGGGCGGGGAGGCAGAGTAAACTCCCCGGGGATTTCGCGCCGTCATGAGTGGGAGTCCCCGGCGAAAGGCGCGGGGGCGGATCTCCATCACCATGTCGGCGCTTTGCCCCGGTGGCAGGAGTCTGGCCGGTACAATTCCGGGGTGCTTCCACAAGGCCGGGCGGCGCGTTGGCAAATCGGCGGAGCCTGATGACTCCGATCCTCCTCAGCCTCGGATTGATCCTGCTGGTTGCCCTGGCTCTGGTGTTACGCCGTAGGTGGGTCACGCCCGTGCGGCACCTGGCGCAGGTGGCCGAGCGACTGGCCGGGGGCGACTGGGCCGCCCGCGCGCGCGTCAGTGGCGCCCAAGACCCTCGCGCCCTGGCGGGAAGGCTCAATCTGCTGGCCGCAACGGCGCAACGGCAGATGTCCGAACTGGATCATCGCCGCAGCGATCTGCAGCAACTGGTCGATTCCCTTCCTGATCCCGTGCTGCTGTCCGACTCGCTCGGGCGTGTGATTCTGATCAACACAGCGGCGGCGAAGATTCTTCAGATCAGCCCGGAAGAGGCACTGGAAAGGAAGTTTGTCCACGTCGTCAATGACGCGCAGATTCTGGAACTGTTTGAATCGCTGGCCGTCGCGCCGGTGCAGCAGCGCGAAATCCGCATCTCCCGCGGAGGGCAGAGGCATTATTACCAGGGGGTGGGCACGCGCACCAAAGCCGGAGGGGTGCTGATCGTGCTCCGGAACGTCACCACCATGGCTTCGGCGATCCAGATGAAGACCGATTTCGTCGCCAACGCCAGCCATGAGCTGCGCACGCCCATCGCGGCGATCAAAATCGCCTTTGAGACCCTCAGCGAGGTCTATCAGGAGGACCCGGAAACCACCCGCCGCTGCATCGAAATCATCGCCGGTCACCTCAGCCGATTGGAGGAAATGCTTCGCGATCTGCTGGACCTTTCCCGGGTTGAGACCGCAGAGCTGAAGCCGCAGGTCGGGCCGGTATCGGTTGCGGCACTGTTTGCGCGCATCCGGCAGGGGCTGGGTCCCATGGCACGGCAGAAGGAGATTGACCTGCGCCTGGAGGGAGACGAAGAGCTTACCTTTCACAGCGATCAACGCCTGCTCGATCTGACGCTGAAAAACCTGGTTGAGAATTCCATCAAATTCACTCCGGCGCGGGGCAAGGTGTCGGTTTCGATCCGGCGGATTCCCGCAGCGCCGGTGGCCGACTCCCCGTCGCAGTCCGGCCCGTCCGGGCGCAACGGCCAGATCGAAATGGTGGTGGCGGATACCGGAATCGGCATTCCCCCCGAGCATCTCGAACGGGTCTTCGAGCGTTTTTATCAGGTAGACGCCTCGCGTACCGGCGGGGCCAACCGTGGAACCGGGCTGGGCCTGGCGATTGTGAAGCACGCGATCCACGCATTGGGGGGATCGGTAGACCTGCAAAGCACCCCGGGACGGGGAACCACCGTCACCTGTCTCGTGCAGGATGCCACACCCCATTGAAGCGCGCGGTGTATCCTCGAACCGGCACGGCTATACTCGCCCCATGCCCGCGAACGTGATTGATGGTGTGGCCATTGCCAACGGCATCCGGCAGAGCGTGCAGAACCGCGTGGCGCAGCTGGCTGCGCAATCGCGACGCGTGCATCTGACCGCCATCATCGTCGGTTCCACCCCCGCCGCCGAAGTGTACGCTCACCGGCAGGGAGAGGCCTGCCGGGCTGTCGGAATCGATTACACGCTGCTCACCTTCCCGGATGACATCAGCCAGCGCCAGCTCCGAGCGGAAATCCGCAAACTCAATCAGGATCCGACCGTCACCGGGATCATGCTGCACGCCCCCGTGCCCCCGCACATCGACCTGGCCCGGATGCAGTTCGAGATCGACGTCGTCAAGGACGTGGAGGGGGTCAACCCTGCCAACATCGGCTATGTGGTGTACGGTCACACGCTCATCGCCCCCTGCACGGCGGCGGCGGTGCTGGAACTGATTCACTCCACGGGCATC
>JAVQWE010000431.1:0-2947 GCA_033579175.1 Phycisphaerales bacterium
AGAAACCGCAGGCGCCGATCCGATGACTTCGGAGGCGGAGCCGATTGCTTTTGATCCCCAGAGCGTTTCAGCACAGATTTACTGGGAGAGCCGGGAGGAAGGCCAGGTCTGGCTGGACGATCAGACCCCGGCCCGGCGGATCCGAACGCAAGAGTTGCACACGCTTCGATATGTCGATCCACGGGATTCATCCCGTGTGGAGATCACAATCCCCAAGGAAGAACTGGTGGTTGTGAGTCGTCCAAGAATCTGAGCGAATGAACTCTGCTGTAAACGTCTTGCAGACAAGGAGTTACCATGAACCACGTGACTCGATGGATGTTGGTCGTTTCGATCGTGCTTTCCGGCAGCCTCGCGTGCCAGAGTGCCTGGGGCGATGATGTGGCCCAACCGGAACCCAACCCCCCGAACGTGCAACGCCCGGCCGGCGCCGACCACCTCGAGCCGGTCCGTCGCGACGTCACCGACGCAAAAGGGGAGCTGGACGACTCTCGTCAGAAGTCCCAAGAAAAGCTCTCGGAGACTCGTGAACGAAAGCTCTCAGAGCTTCGTGAACGCCTGTTGGACGCCAGGGGGCGTCATCGAGCGCGGAAAATGGAAAAAGCGGCGTTTCTGGGGGTGACGACGTCTCCGGTCCCGGCGGCGTTGCGGGAGCAGATGAAGCTTCCCCGTGGATTCGGGCTGGTGGTAGACGCGGTCGAGAAGGACTCCCCGGCCGAGCAGGCGGGAATCCAGCAATACGACATCCTGCAGAAGCTCAACGATCAGTTGCTGGTGAATTCGCAGCAGTTGGCGGTCCTTGTGCGCTCGATGAAGGAAGGTCAGACCGTCACCATCACCCTGCTGCGGGCGGGCGAGAGCCAGACGGTGACCGTCACGTTGCGGGAAAAGGAGATGCCGGCACTTGGCGACGCCTCCGGGAGCATCGACCTGATGCCGCTGGAGGAACTGGCGCTCTCCGAGCTGCCGCAGATCGGTCAGATCAACTGGTCGGCGGCGGACGGCAAGGACCTGATCCGCTTTTACACGACGCGAGGGAAGGAGGTCAGCAGCGTTTATCAGGACAGCGAAATGACCCTCACCCTGACGGAAGATGGGCAAGAGAAGCACCTTGTCGCCACCGATGCATCGGGGGAGAAACTCTTTGAAGGCCCGATTGCCACCGAGGAACAGCGGTCAAGGCTGCCACAAGCGGTGGCCGAGAAGCTTCAGAAGTTTGAATCGCGGATCGAGGCACTGGATGTCGACGGGAAACGGACGCGCGTCAAAGTGATTGTGCCCTAAGCAATGTGCCTTCCCGTTTGGGGGGGCCAATCCCCGGGCCGATCCTCTTCCGCCGGGCAGGTCTCTGCCGGAATCTCCCTTGTGCTTGTGTGACCTGCATCACTTTCGCGCGATCGCAGGCAGGTCTGGCCACGGCATCGGTTTGTGGTGTTCCCTCGGTTGTACCGGCCGAGAACGACACAGTGTCACGACCTCAAATTTCCGGCGCGGCTACCGCTTCTGTCCCAGCTTCCGTGGCTTTCGTCGTTTGCGAACTTTCGCAGGATCGATGCGCGCAGCGCGCAGCGCCCGATCGTAGCTGCCGAAGTATCGGATCGCCGCCGCATGAAGCGCCGGCTCTTCGCGCTGGACGCAGGCGCTGTTCATGGGCTCACCATCGAGGTATCGCGCCCGCAGCTCATAGGCAATCGAGGCCCGGTCCCACTGCCGGTAAAGGCTGACCTCCTCGGCGTGCAGGCCGGCGGCGTGCAGCGCGCGATCCCACCCCCCGAACAACCGTTTTTGCAGGGCGGCAAAGGCGCAGCGCCCCAGCTCATCGCGCCTGCGGACGACGGCCGACCAGTGGAGGTCGAGGTTCTGCCGACGCGCCTGCTTGATCCGGGCGATGATCCGCTGGCGGGTCCACCAGGGTCGCCGACGGATGGTGGCGTAATCGATTCCCGCCTTTTCCACCGCCATCGCATAAGACCCGAAGTGATACGCCGCCGCCGAAACCAGCGCCTGCCGCTGGCGGGCCATGGCGTGATAGGAAAGATCCACCTTGCGCCGGTACAGGGTGCGAATTTCCCGGAGGATGGCTGGCTTGCTCCAGCGCATGGGGCTATTCTGATTGCCTTTGACGCATTTGCAATAAACTGGACACAACAGGGAGCCCGCCCCGATGGACCCAGCGCCCGATGGCTTGCTTCTGGTTGACAAACCCCCGGGGGTAAGCTCGGCCCATGTCGTCGGGCGGGTGAAACGCGCGCTGCCGGCCGGCGTGCGAGTGGGCCATGCCGGAACGCTCGATCCGTTCGCCACGGGACTGCTGATCGTGCTGGTCGGGCGATCGACGCGACGCTGTGAAAGCCTGATGGCCGCCGCCAAGACCTACCTGGCGACGATCAAGCTCGGCGCCACCACCGCCACGGACGATCCGGAATCGCCGGAGATTCTGCATCCCGGCGCGGCCTCGGGGGGGGATCCGGTCGGTCTGGAAGCGATCCGTCAGGCGATCGGGGAGTTTGTCGGGGAGATTGAGCAGGTTCCGCCAAAGTACAGTGCCGTAAAAATCGCCGGCCGCCGGGCCTGCGACCGGGTGCGCCGTGGGCAGCAAGTGCAACTGCAACCCCGTCGAGTCCGGGTGGACCAGTTCGAAATCCTCGATTACTCTTGGCCGCTGTTGCGCGTACGGATCACCTGCGGGCGCGGAACCTACATTCGCGCCCTCGCCCGCGACCTGGGCCAACGACTGGGGGTGGGGGGCTACCTGACGGAGCTTCGGCGGACACGTATCGGTGGCTTTCAGGTCGACAGCGCCATCACACTCGAGGCCATCAACCCCCAGACCGTGCTGCAGGCGCTGATCCCCGGCGACGGCGCAGCAGCCACGGCAGCCCAGTGATAATCCCTGCGGCGCACGGCTCAGGGACGGAACGCTCGGCGCCTGCCAGCTCGAACTGAC
>JAVQWE010000432.1:0-2945 GCA_033579175.1 Phycisphaerales bacterium
TGACGGTTTTGTCCGGACAACCGAGCTGAGCCCCCAGCGCAGCCGGCAGGCCGTAGCCCATCGTTCCCAGCCCGCCGCTGGTGATCATCTGCCTCGGGTAACGCCACCGCAGGAATTGCGCGGCCCACATCTGGTGTTGCCCCACGCCGGTTGTGAAGATGGCTTCGCTTCGGGTCTGGCGGTTGATTTCCTCCAGGACAAACTGCGGTTTGGCGTTGGGTGAGTCGTCGAAGTACTTGAAGGGGTACTTTTTCTTCCATTCTGCGATCTGCTCAAACCAGGCGGTGCGCGGTCGGTGTTCGATGAACTGCAGCAGAGCTTCGAGGCTGAGGCGCGCGTCTCCCACTACGGGGACATCGACGTCCACGGTCTTGCTGATGCTGGTGGGGTCGATGTCGATGTGAATGATGCGAGCCTTCGGGGCAAAGCTGGCGAGGTTGCCCGTCACGCGGTCGTCGAAACGTGCGCCGATGGCGATGAGGCAATCACACTCCTGCACGGCGAAGTTGGCGAATGCGCTGCCGTGCATGCCCAGCATGTAGAGCGACTTGGGGTCCAGCTCGTCAAATGCCCCCATTCCCAGCAGCGTTGTCGTGCAGGGGATGTTGCCTTTGTCGGCCACGGCGCGGACGGCTTTCCAGGCGCCACTGGTGATCGCCCCTCCGCCCACGTACAGGACCGGCCGTTCCGACCGGTTGATCAGCTCGGCAGCTTCCATGACCTGTTTGGCGCTGCCCCCGGTGAGGTTGGTCTTGCGTCGTTTGAGCACGTGCTCGCGTGGGGTGGCATCCAGTTCTTCCTGACAGACCTGACTGGTCACATCCTTGGGCAGGTCGATCAGCACGGGTCCGGGGCGACCACTGGTGGCCACGAGAAAGGCTTCGTTGATGATGCGCGGAAGCTCCGAGAGGCTCTTGACCAGATAGTTCCATTTGGTGCAGGGGCGTGTGATGCCTGTCACATCGGCTTCCTGGAACGCGTCATTGCCGATCATCTTCGTGGAAACCTGCCCGCTGAACACGACGATGGGAATGGAGTCAAGCTGAGCGGTAGCCAGCGCCGTGACGGTGTTGGTGGCTCCCGGGCCGGACGTGACAACGACCACCCCCGGTTTTCCGGTGGCGCGGGCGTAGCCGTCGGCTGCGTGACCGCACGCCTGCTCGTGCCGGTTGAGGATGAACTTGATCGGAGAGTTATACAACGCATCGAAAACGGGAAGGATCGCCCCTCCTGGATAGCCGAAGATGACCTCCACCTGATGATCCTTCAGAAGCATTTCATGAAGGATCTGCGCGCCGGTTTTTCCTTTGAAGCGAGCGGTAGGCGCGGCCGGGGCTCGCGCCGTGCGGGTGGGACTCATTCTGTTCATCATGGTCATGAGGATGATCTCCTGATCCTGCCTGGGCTCGGTCGCTGATCCACAGAACCGGCGACTCTGATGGTGCTGCACTGTCTTACACTGAGAAGAATGCGACAACACGCGACACGACGGGGGTGGGCCGGTCGCAGAGGCCGGGGAGGGTGAGTCTCACCGGCCGGTGCGTTGCCGGCCTAGCGTACGACGACCGGAAGTCGAAAGGACCACGGCGTTTGCATGGCGGGAAAAGAGTAGCCGGAAATCCTGCAGAAAACAAGGGAATTTCAGGGATCAGTCCCACTCCAACTGCTCCAGGTGCCGCTGGATGTCGCCAGCGGACTGAAATCGCTCCAGAATCAGCGAATCCTTCTGCCCGCGGATGATGTCTTTCACGACCTTCGGTTGACGGGCGTAGCGTTCTCTTCCCCCGACAATGGTGTAGAACACCTGCACGAGGTTCAGCACATCCTTGTTGATCTTCCACTTGCTGGGCTTGCCGAGGTCGAAGAAATCCAGCAGCTTTACTTCGAACCCGATGCCCTTGCGCCGGATCATGATGTTGTCGTCGTGAATGTCACCGTGATATTCGCCCAGCGCATGAATCGGCGCAATGCCGCGTGCCAAGGCATACAGCACGTGCAACGCCTCGAATGTGCTCAGACGCTTGCGCGGCTGGCGAGCCAGAAACTCGCTGAGCTTTACGCCTTCCACCAGCTCTGAGATCACCACCGTTACCTTTTTGCGACGAATCGAGGCAAATTCCTGATGGTGGTATTGCAGCAGAATCGGGCAGTGCCGCAGCGCATCGAGCTTGCGGGCGTATACGATGGCGGCCTTGCCCTTGGGATCCCGATGGGGGTAATAGAACTTGGCCGCTCGACGGATGCCCGTGGCCAATTCCCGGATGACGTACACTTCCCCCTCCCAACCACTGCCCAACGGACGTTCAATGACGTACTTGCCGGCGACGGTGCGCCCGGGGGGCAAGTCGAAACGTCGGACCTTCCTGCCGGATCGATACACGCCCGGGCATGATGCGGAGGCCGGCGCGGGGCGTCAAACGAGGCCTCCCCGGGTATCATGTCGGCGGCGACAGCCGGCGCTTCAGAAGCCGGCGGGCGACTTGCCCATGCCTTGGCTGAGCCTCACGGGGAGCCGGGCGCGGCTGAGAGGACAGGCACGGGATCGGTCGCTTCGGGGTAAGTCAGCTCCCGCCTCCACGCGCGACGAAAACCCGGCTGCACAGGTGCACAATCGGGTTGCCGGAGGCAATGCTGTCATTTGGACGACGCGTCACGAGGGTTCTTGACGATCCGGCGGGGGTGGTTGGTCGGCCGATGGGGTGGTGTTCCCAAGAGGGGGGAAAATCGCAATCCGATCGCGAAATATTTCACAATTCAAGCAAGTCTCTGCAGGATTAAGGTTTACATCGCGCAATGCTCCGCACCCTCCGAAAAACCCTGCCCGCAGCAGCCCGGCTGGCGCCGCAACCTACCCCGGTGCACCCCCCCTGTGAACCAACGGGCATCTGGCTCATGCCTCGTCCCTCGGAAGACGGCCCGCTTACTTTCAGAACGAAAGTACTCTC
>JAVQWE010000433.1:0-2942 GCA_033579175.1 Phycisphaerales bacterium
TGAGGATGAGCGTCTGGCGGAGCATGTTTCAGACGAATCCCAGGTGACTGGAGGGGAATTGTACCGGGGCAACCGCAGCCTCCCGGACCCTCACTCCGGCTCGGCCGCACGACATTGCCCACAGGCTTTGCTGGCTTTGTTCGAATATAAATGTCTGTCAATGCGACACTTACACTCTGCCGAGGGCGCTCGTGTTGCTCGCCGTCGGCCGCAAGCAAGTCCTTCAGCCCCGGTTCGTCGGTTGGCGCGACCGTCGGGGGCAGATATTATCTTCGCCCCGGCTGACGAGCAGGCAAGCGGCCTTCTCGCACGTCCGGCGATGGGAGCTTCCTGCCGTGAAACCTAAAATTCACCCGAAATACCAGACCTGTCAGGTCCATTGCGCCTGCGGAAACACCTTCACCACGCGTAGCGTGCAACCCAAGATCAACGTGGATATCTGCTCGGCCTGTCACCCGTTTTTCACGGGCAAACAGAAGTTTGTCGACACGGCCGGTCGCGTCGAGCGATTCAGCCGGAAATTCGGGGGCACCTACAGTTTCCAGAAATCGGGGGTTGCTTCTCCCGCCGGCGCGAAGAAGTAATCTTCGGCCTATACTCTTGCCATGGCGCGGTTGCCGATGCACGCTCCGGGCGTCGTGGTCTGCGCGCTGCTGGCCGGCACCGGTCTTCCGGCCGGCTGCGCATCGCGACCACCCCCTTTGGCTCACCAGCAGCCGGTGACGACAGGCAGCCGCGAAACACTGTCCTCGGACAGCCAGGGTTTCCCCGCATATCATGCGCCGCTGAACGCCCGTGTGTCTCCCCCAAGCGGGTGGCTCGAGCAGGAAAAGCCCTCGGATCGACCCAACGTCCGACATGTTGTGTGGATCAGCCCCAGCGGTCGTACGGCCTTTGGGGTGTTGCGTTTCCGCCTGCCCCTTCCACTGCCCCATGAGCCGCTGTTGTGGGTCTTTCTGCACGAGATGAAGCGAAACGAGGGTGAGGCGACGATCCTGAGCAAGGCATGGGATCGAGCACTCCCCGGGCTTCGATTCGAGGTCGAGGGCGGGAAATACCGCTTGCGCACCAGCTTCCGCATCCGCGGCCTCGAGGGCTGGATGGTCTACGCCGGCACCCTGCGAAATCAGCCGGTGGACAGCACCGAACTGCATCAGGCCGAATCCGCCCGCGAGGCAACGAAATTCGGAGCGGCCGACTGAATCATCAGCCGACTCTGCCGGGAAAGCCCGCAGACGGGCGTCAACGGGTTCTTCGGCTCGGAACGATGGACCCGGTGTCTGCCGGTTCCGAACCCTCACTTATGCCCGGACGGCGGGGAATCGGACAGATATTTCCGCGTCACCGCGGCAGCGAGATCGACGTCCGTGATGTTCGCCAGAGTGCACAGCCAGGCAAGCACATCGGCGAATTCTTCTTCAAGATTGGCCCGATCGTCGCTGTTGAGCGCGGTGGCCAGCTCGCCGATTTCCTCCATCAACCAGAGAAACGTTCGAGGCACGCCGCGGGCGCGGTCGGCCGCTTCGTACCGTTCGGAAATGTGCTTCTGAAACGCTGCAAGCGTCAGGGGATCGTCCGGCATACGGTGAAGTCTACCGCTCTGGGAACGGTTTGGTCAGTCCGTCGGGCAAAGCCGCGGCGCCGTCAGGCCAGCCCTGATTTCGAGATGATCGGAAAACGAAAGGTCACTCCAGCTTATTTTCCCGGCGGTTGTCGGCATGCCAGCGTTCCAGACTCTGGAGCAGTTCCCGCTGCTTCGCCGCGGCGGGGTCGCCGGCCATTTCCAGCAGTTCGGCCAGCAGCTTCCTGGCATCGAGGTCGTAAGGATCAACCATGGTGGCCTCACGCGCCGCCTCGATTGCCTGGGGGAGCTGGTTCAGGTCGCGGTGCAGTCTTGCCAGCCGCTTGGCGTAGCGGTGGTCGTGCAGCTCAACATCTTTCAGCCGTTGTAAATGGGGGATGGCCCGCGGCTTTTCATCGATTTCGCGGCTGAGATACAGCCCGGCCAGCCGCTGATGCGGCAGGGCATCCATGGGTCGCAGGGCGGCGATTTCCTCCCAGACTTTCACGGCCTCACGATACTGACGGGACTTGATCAGGTCCTCTCCCTGCTGGCGGAGCCGCTCGTATTGCTGTTGCGCCTCCGGTTCATAACCCCAGGAGGCGATCTGCGAGCGCGCCCAGTCGAAAAACTCCCGTTCAAACTGGGTGATGCTCCGGCCGGTGGTTGCCGGCAGCACTTCTTCCTGCGGCTTTCCCTCGCGATACAGCCGGAGCTGCTGGAGAATCGTGTCGTGCCCGAACGTTTCCAGCAGGAACTGGCAAACCCAGAAGGATTGTGCGTAGGCCAGTTGTCGATCCGTCGGGCGTTTCGGTCGGATGAAGCCCCAGGTGAGGTCTTCCAGTGTGAACAGTTCGTCGTTCCGGGTGGCATGATAAAGCAGGGGCACCCAGTCCCAGGGGATGGGCTGGCGCTCCTGCAACACGGCCAAGCCTTCGGTCATCCAGTGCGGGATGCGGTTTTCGGTAGCCCCAAGCGTGATGGTGTGGGTGTATTCGTGCCGCAGCACCCGGCCCCAGTGGTATGCACCCATCGTGGCTTTGCCCCGTCGGGGAGAAACCAGCGCAATCACGCGCCCGGTGCTGGCACCAACCGTGCCGATCCACGGAGAACCCGTGGTGCGGACACTGAAGCCATCATGGGTGGGAAACACCTCAATCAGCGTCTTCTCAGCCGGCTCGTGTTGAAATTCGCGGCAAATCTCCGCGTGGATCGATTCGAGATACTCGGCCATCGGCTCGGCGATGATCGGATCATTCTTTTTGTCATAAAGAATGATGAAGTTCTGGGTCTCCAGGCGGTCAAACCGGGCCAGATCGTCCAGCAGGCGAAGGTAATTGGTTGTGCGGAGGTTGAAGGGGTCCAGGGCGTGGGCGGCGGC
>JAVQWE010000434.1:0-2930 GCA_033579175.1 Phycisphaerales bacterium
GTACTCGGCTGGTTCTGGTGCAAGCGGCTGCCGGAGTCCAGTCAAGCCGGCTTGGCTCCGCAAATCGCTGGAGCCGGGCTGCTGGCGTTGGGTTGGGGGTGTGTGGCGGCCTCCCGGGACGCCCGGGCCTACGCGCTATTCCTGGCCTTCGCCCTGCTATCGTGCCTGTGTAGCCTTCGGATGCTCCGTAAGCCCGGGGTCGGAGTCGTACTAGGCTACGTCATCTCCTCGGCGTTGATGGTTTTCAGCCATTACGGGGCCTTTGCGGTGCTTCTTGCGCAGAATCTGATGGCCATCGCCAGTCTGCGCCTACGACCGTGGCTTCAGTGGCTCCCGTGGCTGATTGTACAGCTTCTGCTGCTGGTCCTGGCGCTTCCACTGGTGCCGCATCTTCTGCAAGTGCGCGCGCGGATGACTGGCGGCCCGCCGCGCACGCTGGCTGTTGCAGGAGCGCACCTCTCCGAAACCGCCTTATGGCTTACGGGCGGGGTTACCTTGGCAATTATGCTTGGGGTCTTGACGCTCTGGGGTCTGATCCGCTCCAGACCGCCCGCGGGTGTTAAACTGGGCATTCTGGGGCTTATTGTGCTGCCTGTTGCGATCCCCTTGACGTCTTGGTACTTCGACGGGCCGCAGTATTTCCCGCGGCATGCCTTGGCCGCTTCACTTGGTTTAGCCGGGGGAGCAGCCTTGGGGATTGCCGCGCTGCCTCGATGGCGTAACGCCGTTCTCGGACTGGTCTTGGCGGTGGCTGCTGGCACGCTCTGGACCCACCGCGACGGCCTGCGGAAGCCGGCAATGCGTCAGGCCGCAGAGTATGTCGCGCGGTCCGCTCAGCCCGGGGATACGGTGGTTGTCAGTCTGATGATGGCTGGCTGGTCTTTCGACCGTTATTACCCTCGCACCGACACCCGCCGGCGAAACTATGATGAGTTCACCGTGAGTCAGGTCGTGCGGGGGCAACCCGGGATGCGCCGTCTGTGGGTTGTGCTGAACGAACATGCGATCCCCGAGCAGAAGCTGATTGCCGAAAGTCCGATGTCGATCGTGAGCCACGCGCGTTTCTACGGTATCGATGTGTACGAACTGGAGCGGGTCGAGTAGGATTGCCTTTTCTACCAACCTGTCATGGCTCGCAGGCGTCAGGAAAACCCGGTTCATAAAGTCGCGATGGTCTCCCTGGGCTGTCCGAAGAATCTCGTGGACAGCGAGCGCATGCTCGGGCTGCTGGCGCAAGACGGTTTCCATGTTACCGCCGACGCAGCCGACGCTGACGTGATTGTCATCAACACCTGCGGATTCCTGGAAGCTTCGAGGGAAGAAAGCCTTCAGGAAATCCGTCGTGCCGTGGCGTTGAAGCGCCGGGGCAGGGTGAGTCGGGTTGTGGTGGCCGGTTGCCTCGTGCAACGGCACAAGACCCGGCTCCTGGACGAAGAACCGGGAATCGATCGTCTCGTCGGCGTGTTCGACCGGGAGCACATCGTCCAAGCCGTCCGAGGCGAAGCAAACCCGCGACAGCAGCACGGTCATTACCTTGGGAAATATCACGACCTTTCCCGGCGGCTGGGGGCCGAGCTTTGCGAACCGCTGACAACCCAGACCCCAGAAACCGATTCCGGCTCCCCGGGCCGCATCCGGTCGCGGCGGCTGCCGGTCTTCGAGGACGACCGTGCGCGCCTGCGTCTGACCCCTCGCCACTATGCGTATTTGCGAATCAGTGAAGGCTGCAATCAGGGATGTGCGTTCTGCACGATTCCTTCGATCCGCGGACCCATGCGAAGCAAGCCGGTGGAACAGATCCTTGCCGAAGCCCGTGAACTGGCCGCCGATGGGGCCGTGGAGCTGAACCTGATTGGTCAGGACACCACCAGTTACGGCACGGACATCAGCTTTGGCGAAGGACTGGCAGGACTCCTGAAGGCTCTCGACCGTCGCTTGCCAGCCGACGTGAGCTGGGTTCGCCTGATGTATGCCTACCCGAGCTGCTTTACCGATGAGATGATCGACACCATCGCCGATTGCCAGCGGGTGGTGAAATACATCGACATGCCGCTGCAGCACATCAGCGATCGGCTGCTGGGGCTGATGAAGCGTCGCGTGACGCGCGCTCAGATCGAAACCCTGCTGCAGAAGCTTCGCCGGCGGGTGCCGGGGATCAGCATCCGCACGACATTCATCGCCGGAAGCCCCACCGAAACCGAGGCTGAACATCAGGAGCTGGTGCGGTTTGTCCGGGACTTTGGATTCGACATGCTGGGAGTCTTCCCCTACTCACCCGAGCCGGGCACGGCAATGGGTCGCATGGAGGGACAGATACCGGATGAGGTGAAGAAGGCCCGGATGGAAGAGCTGATGCTCACGCAGCAGCAGGTGGTTTTCGCCCGCAACGCCGGGCTGATCGGGCGGACGATGCAGGTGCTGGTCGATCGCGTCGAGCGGCAGAACTCCAGGAAAGCGTCGCCCGTGGCAATCGCCCGACACGCCGGGCAGGCACCGGAAATCGACAGCAACGTGTTCCTGCCCGCGGCGGGATTGCACCCCGGGCAGTTCGTTACCGTGACGATCACGGATTATCAGGCATACGACCTGGTGGCCCGTCGGGAGGCAGGCCAGCGTCGCCGGCTGACGGTTTTGTCGGCGGGCGGGTGACTGGGCGGCCCATTCCCGGCTGGCAATCGGGGCCGAGGGCGGGCTTCCCACGATTCGGGGACGTTGGGGAGGCGAGTGCAGGACAGTTGTGTCCGTGGAGTTCCTGGCCAAAAGCAGGCTGTGACTGCCGGGAAGGCCCTTCCGCGGCCGATCTGCCCCCCGGGGACAGGGTGCCAAGCTTCAGTACCAGCTTCAGGAGCGGGGCATTTTCCAAGCCGAAGGTAAGGTCCAACCCTCGTCACGAGTCAACCCAGTTCAGCACGGGCGCGCGGGCCACGCAT
>JAVQWE010000435.1:0-2919 GCA_033579175.1 Phycisphaerales bacterium
CGCGAGGCGCGTGAGGCCGCTCGACCGGGATCAAAAAAGTATCGCAAAGTCGATGTCAAACACTTTGAGGAAACCAACAAGCGGCAACTGATCATTCTGACCTTGATCGCCGGGGTCCTGCTGGTGGTGATGCTCATCGGCTGGTTCTCCTCGTGAGGTTGGACGATCGGGGGTGGGGCGCTGAAGGGCTGGCGAAGGGTGTGGACGGGCCAACCGGGCACAGGCGCGCGGCAGGGGAAGTCCGTTCGAACGTGTAACGGTCGAAGTCGCAGCGGACGATCAGATCAGGCTCCAGAGCCTCCAGCAGCCCCTCCCGACCGGATGCCAGAATGACGGAAAAATCCGAGGAATCCGGCACCACCGCACGCCGAATGGCACGCGCCACGACGGCCGCGGTGACATCATCCAGCGTGGCGGCAAACTCATCGCACCAGAGCACCACCGGCGCCGGTGTGCCCTTGCGCAAGGAGACCGGATCATCATCCGGACGATCGACGATGGATGACGGCGTGTCCTCGCTCGGGCGATGCCGCGCCGCCTGACACAGGGCCAGCGCCAGTCGCAGCCGGAAACGCTGTCCATCGCTCAGACGCGCCGGAAGCCGTTCGAACAGCGCGGCTTCGGCCAGTCCCACCCGTGCCAGTGCATCGAGCGCCTCGGTCAGGGGCATGCAGAGGAAGCAGTCGATCAGTGGACGCTTTGGCAAGGGGCTTTGATCCAGCCGGATCCACGTGAGTTGTCCTGCGGAGCGTCGGCGCAAGCGGCGCAGGAGCCTCGACTTGCCGGAACCACTCGGTCCGGTCAGCAGCATGATCTGCCCGGGCGCCGGAATGACCGGCTCGGGCAGGGTGCTTCGAAGACCGGGTCGTTGGATCGGAAGGTCGAACCAGCGCCGGATCGCCGGCAGATGACTTCTGCGGTCGGTCGAGGCATGCCGTGCAGGGGGGAGATTCTTGTCTTGCAAATCCATCAGAATGCACCGGAGGAACGTCGGTTGGCGCTGGCGCGCCACCAGACTTTGACGAATTCCAGAGCGGCCTTGACCTGCCGGGTGGTCTTGCCGGTTTCGGCAGCGAGTTCGCGGAGTCGACGTCGACGAAGGAAATGGTCGATCGCCAGAAGGCGCAGGTCTTCGGGAAGATCGGTGGTTCGGGAGAGCAGCGCCGAGACCAGGGGTTGTTCGAGTCTTCCGCGCAGGCGTCGGACGCGTCGGCAGGCCGTTCCGGGACACAAAGAAAGCACCGAGGCGGCGCGTCGGATGGACAGGCGATCCACCAGGACCAGTTGCATCAGCAGTCGATCGTCCGGGGGCAATAGCGCAAGCCGCTGGTGCAGTGCGGAGCTGGGGCGAGGGTCGGGTCGCTCGGCGGGGTGATCGAATTTGCGAGCCAGAACGGTCGGGTCGATGGTGATCATGGGTTCTGTGAGTCGAGGTTGGAAAAGATGATGTTCAATAACCACTAAACACGTGTCATCGTACGGAAGATGTTAGGTATTTGTCAAGTGAAATCGTCGGCCGGGAAAAAAGTTTATAACTTGTTTAATCACAAGGATTTAAGCAGAGAATGGCGCCCATCGCCTGCCCGGAAGGTTGCTCTGGGGCCTGAAGCGGGGAAACCTGGGTTCGGAGGCTCAGACGCAGTGCGTCAGAGCTCTTGGCGCGCCCACCCGTCGGGGGTGTGACCACCTGCGGGTGTGTGCGGGGGAGGGCGCTTGATTGACGCCCCCAAGCACCAACCCCATCATGTCCGCCCATGAGTCAAGCCGTTTTGCTCCAGCAGGTCCCGTTCTGCGGACCGGGCAGAATCATTCCCATCTTCCGCGATTTCGGGATTCCCTGTGAAATTCGCCATCTTTACAAGGGAGATGAGGTTCCCACGGATCTGGATGAGATTCGCGTTCTGGTGGTGCTGAGCGGGCCGATGCGGGTGGCGGACGTCGGGTCCCCGCAGCATCCTTACCTTTTGAAAGAGGTGGAATTGCTCCGGCGGATGATCGAGTTCGACCGCCCCGTGCTGGGGATCGGGCTGGGTGCCCAGCTTCTGGCTCACGCGGCGGGGGCGAAAGTCTACCCGAACACGCCGAACGGAGAGCACACCGGGGATCGGCCGGTGGGGGAATACGGCTGGGCAGGGGTGACGTTTCCGTTCCCCGGAGGCACGGAACCGATCGTGTACGGCTTGATGGACGGGGCGCCGATGTTCCATTGGCATTCGGACACCTTCGACCTGCCGCGCCTGCCGCCCCCCGCCAACCTGCCCCCCGGGGCGCCGGCTCCCCCCGGGGGGAGTGTGCTGCTCAGCTCGACGGCTCGATGCAAAAATCAGGCGTTCCGCTTCAAAAACCGGCTGTTCGGCTTCCAATTTCACTTTGAGCTTACCCCCAGGGAAATCGAAGGATGGTTGGAGAACGATCGGGCGACGCTGGAACAGGCGGCCGGGCCATCGGCGGTGGAGCAGATTCGACGGGACACCCAGCAGTTCTACAATCGACATGCCCGGCTTGGGAACCGATTGATCGAGAATTTCGTGCAGTTTTTGAGGGCTTATTGAGGATTCAGAAGAGCGTTGGCCGACGGCTCCGTGTGTGCCATCCCCCCATTGGGGGTTGATCTGGTGCCGGCGGAGCCTGATGACCCATGTCCCCCGAGGCGGCACAGCTTCCTGAGGCAGCCCGTCGTCGACCGATGCTTCGTCCCTGGGCGGTGGCCGGGCCGATCCTGATCCTGTTCATCTGCCTGCCGATGCTGCGCCCCTTGCGGCATTGGGGGGAGGTGTCGCCGGAGGAATCGTCGATTCTGGCGATGGTTCAGCAGAACCTGAGAGGAGAGATTGCCCGCGGGGATGGCCCGGCGTTGTCGTTGCGGTCGCTCACCGAGCCTTCAGCGACTTTTGCCCTGCTGCTCACCGGGCCGGCATG
>JAVQWE010000436.1:0-2918 GCA_033579175.1 Phycisphaerales bacterium
AATTGCCAACACGGGCACTGATGAAGCCAATCACATGCTTGAGATCGCCGGGCCTTGGATGCGCCCGGGTTACCTGCTGCCGGTCTTCGACCTCGAAGCGGGCATGAGTCAACGCACCAGCGCCCAGCTTTCCCAGTTTACCATCGACTTTTCCGATCGGATTTTCGCGGTCAAGGGCATTCGGCCGCTGATTTACACGAATCAGACCTACGCGAACTACGTTCAACCGAGTGTCGCGGCGACATATCCTCACCTGTGGATCGCGCGCTGGCCGAATCAATCGAATCCGGATGCGATTGACATTCAGAACGGCAATCCCCCGCCCTCGCCACCCGGCTCAAATGTATACGGCCGCTGGAACCCATCGTTTCCCACGATTCCCAACCCCCAGCCGTGGGCCTTCTGGCAGTATGCCAGCACGATCAAGGTGCCCGGCATCGGCGGCGGCACGCAGAACGTCGATGGCAACGTGGCAAACGGCGATATCGAATTCGTGAAGGACTTCCTCGTGCCGGCCCTTTGGCTGTCGGATGCGTCCGGAGACTTCGGGACCGTCACCAACTGGAACACGCGGGCAGACCCTTCCGGTCAAGGCCCCCCGGCCCGGCTGCCGGGACAGACGGCCGCAGGCTGGAATGACACGGTCATCCTCGATCGCGGCGCGGCCAATGTCACGGTCACGGTGTCCACCGGGAGCTTTTCTTTGCGACGGCTGTTCAACCACGAAACGCTCGCGCTGGCCGGGGGAGGCGTCAGCGTGTGGCGGCACGTCAGAAACAACGGAACGATGAGCTTCTCCGGGGGTGCCCTGACCGTCACCGGCTCGGGATCGCTGGAAAATCAGGGTCAACTGTATTTCACCGGCGGTGTGCTCTCCACCCCGCTGTTGATGGGCAACGGCAGTCTCAACGTCTCGGCAGGCTCCCTCAGCCTGGCGCGTCTGGAACAGAACCAGCTTACGATCCACGGCACGGGATTGCTGCGTCTGGCGGCGGCGGGAACGACGTCCGTCAGTGTGATTCGATCGCTGAATTCCGGGGGTGGGCAAGTCGATCTGGGGGATGAGGCCCTGGTCATCAACTACACTGGCTCCTCTCCCATCAACGTAGTCCGCACGACACTCGCCAGCGGCTACAACCAAGGCGGATGGAACGGCTCGGGGATCTTGAGCCACCTGGCTGCGGCCGATCCGGCCAGACGATCGGCCGTCGGGCTGGCAGAAGCGACCGACATCGGTTCGCCGAATGCGTTCCTCGGCCACCCAATCGATGCGACCTCTTTGCTGATGAGATACACGCTGTATGGCGACACCAACCTCAGCGGGACCGTCGACGTGAACGACTTTTCGACCTTCGCCGCGCACTTCAATTCTGCCGGTCGTTGGGCCACGGGCGACTTCAACTACGACATGCAGGTCGGACTTTCGGATTTCGCCCTTCTGGCGGCGAATTTCAACCAGTCAATCAGTGGCGATCTGCCGCGTCAGGCGCTGGTGCCAGAACCGGGCTTGGGACTGACCCTGACGGGGTTCGCGGGGCTTGCATTCGCTCGACGCCGACGCTTCCAAGGAATTAAGCCTCCTGCCGTGCGATGAATTACCTATTTTGACATTCCCGTCCTCCGGGTGGATCACGCGAACCTCGCCGATTGAAAGGTCAGGTTTCAGGCGGTCGCAGGCATTTGACTGACCTGAAAAGGCCCGGATTCCCGGACAGAATCGAGCTGGCACTACTCCCAAGGACGGAGGGGTGAGGGATCGGCACGGCGGTGTACGTACCGATTCTTGCGATTGCTGGAGTCGGAACGACTCTTCGGTCGCCAACTTGGCCAGTCGCAACCTCACGTGGGTTGCCGGCATTTCCGGAAGCTCGATTCAAGCTGCTCACTTGCACGCCACAGCCACCTGGTTCGGCGGAGATTTCAGGGATGACGGGTCCACCGATCTGGCAGATTTCGCTCTGCTGGCCGCTCATTTCAATCGAACATCGGGGTCGAACCTGCCTCGCAGCCTGGCCCTGCCCGAGCCGGCCGCGATCATCGGGATTCTCCTGTTTTCCGGCTGCATCCGCCGACGGCCGCTGCGAGCCTGTCGAAAGGGGCAGAAATCCCGCGTGAACTCGATACAATGTCCGCCCGGCTTGTCCTGATCGCTGGGGATGCAGGTCGTGGAGCGCCGTATGGCTCGCCGATGCAGAAAGCGAATGCTCGCCTTGGTTGTGGCGGGCGCGGTCTCTCCTGCGATCGCTCAGGTTGATGCTTCCTGGGTCGGACCGTCGGCGTTCGTCCACGAGCCGATTTTTGCCCCGCAACCCGGCCCGGTGAGTGTGCTCAATCAGGGCCACGATTGGACAACCCGTCGCAACTGGTCAACCCCCCCCTACCCGACCGATGCCGGTGCCGCGACCATCCCCGCCCCGGCCGGCCTCGAAGCCTTGGGCAGAATCATCCTCACGCTCGACACTAACGTGTCGCTTCGTGAGCTGACGCTGGCCAACGCCGCCGGTGTCGACCTGACAGACACGCAACCGGCGCTGAATTCCACTCTGTCCGCCGCCGCGCAGGGGCTGGTGATCCGCTCGCTCCGCTATCACCCTGACGCCCCCAGCCGCGCCCTTTGCCATTATGGCGGCAACTACCTGGCGGTACCCGTCGGCGGAAGCGGATCGGTGTCGGTCACCGGCAGCGGGGTAGTCACTTTCACCCGGGCGAATCCGTTCCTGGGGCCGCTGGTCGTGCGGAATGGCATTCTCGCGATCAGCAGCACCAACGGCGCCTTGGACGCACGGCTGGGCAGCTCGCCGCAGCCCGTTACGCTCGACGGTGGCACACTGCGCCTTTCCCAACCGGGATCTACCGCTCCCAGCCTGCAGCGGGCCTTCCACCTCGGTTCCGGTGGTGGCACGTTCTGCGCCGCAGTG
>JAVQWE010000437.1:0-2917 GCA_033579175.1 Phycisphaerales bacterium
ATTTCCTCCCCCGGCGCCAGAGCTTCAAGCCCGCCGAGGTGGACGCTGACGACGTTGAGCTGCCGATTCAGCACCTGCATCATCTGCTGCCGGGAGGCAAGTCTCCGGCGCAGCGCGCACAGTTGCGCCGCGACCCGGCGCCGCGCCGGTTCGCTGGTTGCCTCGCGAAACTGCTGTCGAAGGTAAGCATCTTTCTTTTCCAGGATGGTCACTTCCTGCTCGATGGCGTCGCGACGGGAGCCGATCGAGTCGCGGCGTTCGATCAGGTAGGCGACCTTCTTTTCCCGGCCCGGCAGAGACGTGAGGGTCGCCCGGATCCGATCGACCATGGGCGTTTCTGCCCCCCCGGCTGAGCCGCGCGGTGTCGCGCCTGCTTCGTACAACACAAGGCGTCCGTCGAGCCGTTGCGCGCGCAGGTTCTGATCAGCCTTGGCAGTAGCCCGGAACACTTCCTCGACCAGGGAGACTGGCAGGCAGGTCTCGGTGGCGATGCGATCGACCCCGACCCCACCGAGTGCCAGATCGGGCTTGTGCCGGTCCAGAGCCTGCCGGATGCGCGCCCGTTTCCGCTCCAGTGGCTCCGGGTCGATCAGCTCATTCAAGGCCTGAGTCTCGCTCGGGCCCCAGACATGGAAGCCCCCTGCATCGTTGGGTTCCACGAGCACGAGTGTCCGCGAAGCCATCCGCTGGGCCAGATCGTGGGTGTCCTGCGCAAAGCCGCTGGTGGAAAGCAGGATGAGTGTGGCCGGTATGTTCCCCTGCGTCTTGTGCTCCTCCAGCAGGCGGTTCAATTCGGCGACATGGACCGGGCGCAGAGGCTCACCCCTCAGAAGTTGCCGGATCGGCGAGACAGAAATCGCCCGCAGCCGCGCCACCGGCGAAAACAGCAGGAACGCACGGGAACGCCCGAACATCACATCCAGCACTTCCCCTCGTGGAAATTCCTTCAGATCAGGGGGGATCGACGCCCGCAGCTCAGCCGTCCGGTCGAACCGCTCAATTCGTCGTCGCAGTCCGGAGACGGGGCGAACGCCCCCGGTGGTATCGATTCGCAATCGCGGATCGTCGAGCAGGCTCAACACGTGCTCAATGACCGCCAGTTCCGTGCGCCGGTGCGCCGCCAGATCAGCCAGATTTGCCATGTTGGCCCACGACTTCCATAACGCGCCGGCGGCGCCGGATGCGAAGCTTCCGCCAGATCAGCCACGCAAAGAAAACCGTCGCCCAGATCCAGCCGGCAACGGCGAGGATGGCATACATGGTGTTCATCAACGTTCCCCGCAACGCATCCGGTGTCCGATCGCCCGGGCTAATGCCAGCCGCAGCCGCCGGTCGGCGACGGTGATGTATCCGCGTTGAACTTCCGCCGCAAGCAGCGCAAAGGAAACGCACGTCAGCCACAGCGCTGGCCAGGGGTGGTCTGTCCATTGCAGCGGAATCGCCAGGGGCGCAATCAGCATCGGCCACAGCACCTGCGTCGGCAGATTCCTCCAAGGCTCCGGAAGCCGGATCAGCAACCCTTGCCGCCGGCAGGACTGTCCGAAACACCACATCCGCAACGACAGCCGCAGCACCGCCCCGATCTGAAAGAGCGAAGCTGCGCCCACGCCGGCCACCAGGAAAAACGCAAGCAGCGAACGACGCGCCTCGTCGGGCGTGAGCCACCCGACGATCTGCCACAGCAGCAGCAGGCCACCTGCCAACACCGCCGACAGCCACCCGGCCAAGGAAAGTGCAATCATCACCTTTGGCGCAATTGCCACCCGGTTCGGAGCTCGCGCCAGGTCCAAGGAATCACGCCAATCCGTTCCCGTAGCTGCTCCGTCTGCCGTCGGGGAGGCCCGCGCTGTCCCAGCCGGCCGGTCCCCTTTCCCCGACTCGAAGGACGCGTTCGACGCCCTGGCGCGCCGTCGTAACCACGTGCCTAGTTCTTCAGCGCGAAACTGCTGGTGGGATGCATAGAGCCACAGGCGCCAGATCAAGAGCCCACCCGGCCAAAGGCCGCAGGTTGCGGCCGCGGCCAGGAGGGCGGGGATGGGCCTGAGGAACACCGCGCGGCTCGGTTTGCGGGAGTAGCTCTTGCGAAGCATTGCCCCGGCAAGATCCTGTTGGCAATGCCGGCAGATCGAGAGCTGAACGATTGGTTGATCGGGCATAAGTTCTTAGCCTATCAGAACTTCTGGCGTGGCTGGGGGTCGATCCGCTCGAAGCCGGCGCCGCAGGAGCCTGTGGGCGAGCTCTGAGGCAGCGAGGGAATCGCGATCGTCAGCCGACCGGTGCATGCGAGGGCCAAAAAGGATCGAAAGAAGGTTGATTTCGCCCGTCGTGGGACTACAATTGTCATGAAGTTAACCGGTTAACCCCGAGGTCCGGACCGGCATGACGCCCAGGCGGACGTCACCACCGGACCCCCCTGACGAACCGGGCTTGCCGAGGTGTTCTCATGCCCCCCAATCCGGCTATCGCCCCCTTCCCTGCCACGCCTCAGCCGCGTTTCCGAGCCGCGGGGTTCACCCTCGTTGAGCTGCTGGTGGTAATCGGGATTATCGCCTTGCTGATCAGCATCCTCCTGCCGGCCCTGAGCAAAGCCAAGGAGTCGGCCAACCAGACCAAGTGCCTCTCCAACCTCAAGCAGATCGGCACCGCAGCTATTCTGATGGCTCAGGAACGCAAAGGCTACATTCAGACCTGCACTTCTGATGCACCGGGCAACTCGTGGGTGCGTCAGGCCGACCCCAACCGCACCAAATGGGTCTACCGCGATGACAACAATCTGCTCATGGACGTCTACAGCGCCCTGCTGCCCTACATGGGTGTCAAGCGCGGACCGGGGGGTCGAGAGCCGACGTTCCAGACCGAGCCGGAATCGCGCATCCGCGTGTTCCGTTGTCCGTCCGACCAATGGCTGGATTTTGGC